>JBFMBH010000009.1:19031-58302 GCA_040755095.1 Thermodesulfobacteriota bacterium | reverse complement strand
GAGGGGGGCTTCGAATTCGGTGATGGCGATGACCCGGCCGCCAGCATCGTAGTCGTACTCCACCGCCCGGCCGTCCGCAAAGCCCGCGGCCTTGGGCAGGGTCTTCTTGCGGAGCAGGCCGTTGCGGTTGGCACCCCAGTACTCGTAGGTGGTGACCAGGCCGTTGGCATCCGTCTCCGTCTTAGGCTTGCCATCCGGATCCCGCTCGATGCTGGCCCGGTTGCCCTCCTGGTCCTCGGCTGCCCGCACCCGGTTAGCCGGGTCATAGGTATAGCCCAGCCGGTAGCCGTCCGCATCCGTCACCCCGACGACATTGCCCAGGGCGTCATACTCGTAGCGGGTCTGGGCCCCAGCGTGGTCGGTGACCACCTCCTTCCGGTCCGCCAGGTCATACTCGATGACCGTGTGGTCCCACAGGAACGTGTTGGGCGCCGCGCCGATCTCGAGGCGCTCCTCCTCCAGGTTGCCGTTGGCGTCATAGAGATAGCGCCGCACCTGGCCCACGGCATCGGTGCCGGTCTCCTTCCGGCCCAGAAGATCATAGGTGAAGGCCGTGGGCTGCCAGGCAGCGTCGATGCCTTTAGTCGGCCGGCCGAGGGCATCGTATTCCAGCACCCGGCTGTCAACCGGGTCCGCGCCATCCACCTCCACCCGGCCGTCGCCATTCTGATCGCCAATCCGCTCGATCCGGGTGGGGTAGAGGCTGTTGGCATCGTACGTGGTGGCCACCGTCGTGCTGGCCTGGCCCAGGGCACTGATGTCCCCGGCCTGGATGGCCGCCAGGGCAGCAGCCGCATCCCGCACCCGCGTGGTGGTCAGCAGGTTGCCGTAGCCATCGTAGGAATAGAGGGTCCAGGCGAGGATGTCGGCCGGCACCGGGGTGTACGGCACCGCGGAGACCACCACGCCCTCTTTCAGTCGGATCTCCTGCAGCAGATTGCCCTTGGCCGAGTAGCTGCGGACGGTGTAGTTGCCGTTGTGATCCTTGATCCGCTGCGCCTGGCCGAAGGCGTTGAAGTCCAAATACTCCTCCGTGCTGTACCGTGGGCTGATGGTCTTGACGACGTTGCCGTTGGCGTCGTACTGGTACTGAGTCTGGTGTCCCAGAGGGTCGGTCTTGCTGAGCCGGTTGTAGGGGTTGTTTTCGTCATAGGTGTAGGTCAGCTCGGCACCGTTCTCCTCGATGATCTTCAACGGGTTGCCATAGGCATCGAAGAAGAAACGGCGCTGGTGGCCGTTGGGGTCAGTCTGCACGGTCTCCCGCCGGAAATCGTTGTAGGTGAAGGTGTGCACTGCACCGGTGCTGTCGGTGTGACGAAACACCCGGCCATTGATGTAGTACTCGAAGGTCATGCCATTGCCCCGCGGCAGCTCGTAGCTCTTCATGGAGTGATCGCGGAAGGTGCCGTCGGCGGCGGTGTAGTAGGTGTAGCGCACCGGCGGCTGAGTGTCCGGCGACGTGTAGGCCAGAGGGTTGCGGTAGAATTCGAGATTGCCATTGGCATCGTATTCATACTGATGCACGCGTCCGGAGAAATCGAAAACCGTGCTGATGCGGTTGTCCTGGTTATACACGAAGCCCAGGTAGCGGTCGAGATCGTCGTAGACGAACCGGAGTTTGCCGTCTTCATGGTAGTTGAGCCGCAGCATGTTGCCGTTGCGATCCTTGATGGACAGCAGCTTGGCCTTGCCGCCCTCCGTGCTGGTACCGTTCACGTTCTCGAAGGTGTAGGTGAGGCCGTTCTTCTCGACGATCTCGTAGGTGCCGTTCTGCTTGCGGGTGAAGGT
This sequence comes from Thermodesulfobacteriota bacterium, assembly GCA_040755095.1. Taxonomy (NCBI): domain Bacteria; kingdom Pseudomonadati; phylum Thermodesulfobacteriota; species Thermodesulfobacteriota bacterium. Next base: position 56,514 of record JBFMBH010000009.1, on the reverse strand, counting down.
GCAAAAGAATCCCGGCGGGTTGGTCATCACCGTGCCCGCGTACACCAGGCCGCTCACGTGCGAGGTGGTGGAGAAGATCTTCTCGGCGCCGGTGCCGTCCACCCACGAGATCTTGGCCTCGCCGTTCTCCACCCCGAGAAAGCTCAGGTAATGGTTGAGGCTGTGGGTCCAGCCATAGCCCAACGGCCCGTCCTTGGGCGCCCGGCTGTTGTAGGAGCGCTCGAAGACCATGGGCAGGCCGCCACGCCCCGGAATCTCGATGTCCCGCTCCATGTGGTACATGTTGCCGGTCACCATGTTGACCGGGTCAGCCGCCGTGGTGTTGTACTGGGTCCAGCCGGTGCTGACGCCGCCACCGCCGATGGTGACCGGTGGCTGGTAGATCCAGTCCATCATGTAGTCGAGGGAGCTCCAGTTGTCGTTCAGGATGCTGGAATGGAAACCGGTGTTCAGGTCGATATCCAGGCCGAAGGACAGCGACTGCCCTGTCGTGAAGCCGCCAGCATAGCGGCTGATGATGAAGCTCGCCTTCCCCTTGGCGCTGTTTTCGGTGAAATAGACCGCTCCCTTCCAGTCGTCGTACTGGATAAGGCTCTTGGGCGCCTTGACGGTGAATCCCTTCTGGATGTAGTCGGTGTGGAGCTGCTGGACGAGGGCATCCGGATAGTTGTAGCGGCTGTCCCGGTTGCTGGTGAGCTTGGGGCTCTGGGTGTCCCAGTTCGTCGCATTGATGGTCAGGAGGGGAACCTCGTTCTCCTTGGCGAACTGCACGCCTCGCACCGTCGACACCGCGTCGATGTGGGCATTCTCCTGCCAGATGTAGGACTCGTATGCGGACGCGGCGTAGCCTGAAAGAAGGAAGGTCTTCCAGACAAAGGCCCCGGTGTCGAGCTTCGCGTTGGCTGACAGGCCGCCCGGAACGTCGACGAGAAATCCGGTACGGCTGACGCCAAACGGTAGATCGAACACATAATGCACCCGCATCTGGCCGGAGGTCAGACCCAGGTGGTTGCCGCTGTTACCGGATCCCCCATCCAGCGCGCCGACAAGCTTGAAGGCATCCGCACAGTAGCGCATGTACTTGAGGCCCACCAGATGCAGGTATTCCCCTTCCGTCTCCTCGAGGTTGGTGGCTGGGGCAGGGGTGGTGTTGACACTGGCCAGCAGCCTGGCCGCCCGCTCCTCGAGCAGCTGGTTCGAAGTCTGGAAGCCATACGCCTGCAGGGCATGGTAGTTGGCGGCGCTGATATTGGTGTAGGCAGCCTTGTTGGCGCAGGCATCGCTGAAGGAGGGGTCGGGCTCGGGGCTGCCGGGCAGGGGTGGCGGGGGGTACTGGGGGGTGCAGTCGCCGTCGAGGTCAAGCTCGGGCAGCAGAACCTGGAGGTGCAAGCGGTTGTTCTCCGAGGTGACAGGGAGGGGGCGGTCACTCCTGCCCACGCCGATCTCCACGCCTTCCACCTTGACAACCGGAAGCACGTTGATCCCACTGAGGGACGGGCAAATCGGATCAAGCCAAGCATCCCACAACTCGTAGGGACAACCCTCCCACGCGTCCAGGACGGTCTGATCCGCCGGGGTGGCGCCCTTGAAGGACAGGGTGATCCGCCGGAGGACTGTGTCCGGCATGGGCAGGGTTCTCTCCAGAAGAAAGTCGTTGTCCCCATTGCGGATCGTGACCCGGAACTGGTAGCGATGGCGCGGGGGCAGGCTGGCGGCTTCGGACCCAGAAGTCGGATTTTCCTCCTCCCACTTGGTGAAGTCCTTCACCTCGTAGGGAAGGGAGGAAGGCAGCACGTCCAGCTGCTGCGGCGTGATCGTGCCTTTGTACGGCACATCCTGCAGGGTGGCGTCAGGCTTGGGATCGGAAGTTCTGGTGCGGATATTGGCCAGCACCTGCTGGGCATAGGCCTCGTGGGGCAGGCTGTCCGGGCCGTTCTGGCGCTCGGCGAGGTACGTGGTGTAGTCGAAGTTGGTGTTGTGGGCAATACCTGGCTGGTAGGTCTTGTTCTTGAAGCTGGGGTCGAGGGGAAGCCAGCGGTGGCCGCTGTCATCGATCTGGGCGCCCCGATAGTGGCCGTACGGCACACAGGCCTCGACCCAGACGTGAGCCAGCTCGATACCCACCGCCTGTTGTGTCTGATTGACGATCACTTCAGCCGCCGGGTTCAGGCCACTGGCGAGGATGGCCTGGGCACCGTTGTAGCCTTTGGCGCCCAGCCATCGGGGGCCGCGGCCGTTCGCCCCCGCCGGGTTCTCGTCCCTGACCGTGATCACGCCCCTGACATACCGGGCCGGGATGTCCGAGGCCCGCAACAGGGCGATGAGGAGCGAGGCCTGGTCCGTGGCCCCACCGGCCCCGGAGATCAGGGTGCCCTGGGCGCCCTTCAGGGAGCCGTAATAGGGCTCGAATTCGATGTTCTCGTAGATATACTGGTAGATCTTGCGGGGCGAGTAGTCGAGCTTGGCGGCCAGCTCCCGGATCTCCGGGGTCTGGCGGACCTCTTCCTGGTCCTGGCCAAGATCGGCCTCGGTGCAGCCGCAGGCCTCCACGGCCGTGGTCAGGGCGGATCGGCCCGGCCCGGCTTCAAGTGCCGTGGGCCCAGCCTTGGGGCTGCTGCCACCGGCCGGCGCCACCACATACCGCGGCGGCTCCGCGGCCACAGGCTGCGGCCGGCTCTTGAGGGGCCTGACCTGGCGCAAGGTCTCGATGGGTCCCTCCGGCACCGGCTCCGCCTTGGCCAGGGACTGGTCCAGAAGCCCTTCGAGCACCGTTTTCGCCGAAGCGGCCGCCTGGGGAGGGGCCGCAAGGCCTTCTCCCAGCACGGTGCCCAGTGCTGCATCCGCAGCCGCGAACCGCTCCCCTACCTGCGCGGCCAGCTCATCCAGGGCAGCAACCTGCTGGTCCAGGCCGAGGGCCTGGGATTTCTCCCGCCACAGCGCCAACTGCTGCCGGGCCTGTTCGTGCAGAGAGGCCAACGTTGCCCTTTCCGCGGCCAGATCCTCTCCTTTCCCCCTCAACGAGGGCCCATCCTGGGCGGAATCCCCCCCAGCCCCGGGCTCGGCCTCGATCTGGGCCAGGATCTGAACACTCCGGTCGAGGCTCTCCCGCACCGCCTCGGGAAGACCGGGCTTGACGGAGCGGGTCCGGGGTGCCACCACCTTCTGCAGCACCTCGTCCGGGATGGGCGCCACCATGGCCTGGGCCGAGGTGACCGCGAGGAGGATAAGCCCGGTGACCAGGGAGGACAAGAGGGCGGCCATGATGCTCTCCTTGCAGGCAGGTAGACGGTTCGCGGATCGGCAGCTCACGGCAGCACCTCCGGACAGCCCATGTCCTGGGCCTCTTCAGGGGGAAGAGCCGCTGGGCCGAGACCGGCCATGGCCTCGGGATCAGCCAGACGCCGGCGGATCTCTTGAAGAAGGGCCAGGCGCTCGTCACCATCGGCCGCCAGGGTATCCGGCCGCCACTGCATCCAGCCGGTGCAGATGTACGGGTAGCTCCCGGCCGCCGGATCGTCCACGGCGGGAGGCCCCTGGCCATCAATGGGCACATAGCCCCAGCCCTCCCCGGCCGCCGGCTGGCGCAGCAGCGGCAACGGACCCACCGCCAGGCTGCCGGCCGGCATGCTGATGCTCTCCTCCGCTCCTGCCTGGCTCACCGTACCACCGGCGCTGGCAGTACCGAGGCACTGGGCCACGCCCTCCGGAGTGGAGCTGGCGACGACCAGGAGCCCCTCCTCCGCCACCCCGGCCGGCGCCGGCGCCTCCGGATCGCAGGGCTGCCCCAGGAACAGGAGGTTCGCCGCAGCCTGTGCCCCATCGGCCAGACGGCAGATCGTGATCGGCCGGTCAGGCAGACGGCGGTCGATCTCTTGCCAGCTGCTCCGGTACCGGCCGGCCAGAAGGTCCGCCACCTCGCCTTGGCTCAGATCCTCAAGGCCTTCGTCCAGCAAGGCCCGGGAGGCGGCCATGCCATAGGCCAGGGCGCTGATGGGTGCGGCATCGAGCTCCGCCAACTCGTCCAGGGTCAAAGCCGCCACGGCCGGTGGCAGGCTCACGCCTGCGTGCAGGCTCGGCGCCACCTCGCTGATGCCGGCGTCCGGGATCTGTTCGGTCAGGCGGCCGGCAGGACAGAGCCAGACGCCGTCGGCCTCCGGGTCCTGACAGCGCTCGTCAACGACCATGCGGGCCAGAGGCTCGCCGCGGCCCACCGGCACCACCCCTTCATAGGAGCCGCCCAGGCCCCGGAAATGGACGAGGACGGTCCTGCCGGACAGCTCCGGCACACGAGCAGCCAGCCGGCCAAGGATGGCCCGGAAGCCGTCCTCCGGCGTGTCGTCCGCGCCGGGGGCGGGGAAAAAGACCTGCAGGCTGCCCGGCTGGAAGATGCCCGCCAGGGACCCTTCCAGGAGATCGGCGGCGATGGCGCTGCCGGCGATGAACAGCTCCAGATCCGGCGGTCCGAGGCCTGCTGGCCAGGGGGCGTCCCCCTGATGGTCGCCCGCGGCGGCAACCGGACGAGGCCCTGCTGCCAGCGAGGGAGCGGCGGCCGGTGGCTCCGCAGCCGCCAGCTGGGTCGCTGCCGGCAGGGTGCCGGTCCGACACTCGCCGGTGGCCAGGCAGCGCGAATCGGCCAGAGCCGGGTTCAGGCCCAGCACCGCCTCCACGCCATCAGGGACGCCATCCTTGTCGGTGTCGGTCAGGGCGGTCGGCGCCGGCAGAGCGCTGAGGACCAGGGCGGTGTGGAAGGCATCCGCCTGCCAGCTGCCAGCGCTCTCCTGTCGGCCCAGGAGGAAGTCCAAGGCCGGGCCGATGGCCGGATCCGCAGGCTGGATCGTCCTGAGCACCTGGTAGACCAGGGCCGTCTCCATGACTTGGCTGGTGTCGTCGTCCCCGAAGCCGCCATCAGCGTGGCGCCGGGCGAGAAGCCCCGTGACGCCGGTGGTGATGACGGTGCTGGCGTAGTAGGTCCCCCCAAAGCAGGTGGCCTGATGCGGTCGGGAGACGCCCCCACTGTCACTGCTGGTGTCGTTGTTGAGCCGATGCAGGGCCAGCGTGACGTAGGCGGTGGGGATGATGGCGCCGCCCTGCAGCCGGGGCTCAGGAAACTCGGTGACCGAGAAAGGAGCGGCGACATAGCCCCAGAGATAGCTGGGAAGGATCTGCGCCGGCATGATCGCACAGAGGGCCTGGCTGATGTCGGCACTGGAGTAGCCCTTGCCCTTGGCGTCCAGGGCGGCCGTCATCGCCAAAGGTGTATCCGGCAGGGAGCTGGCATGGCCCGCCAGGGTGCCCCAGCCCTTCCCGGGATTCCTCCAGGCCAACAACCGGCTGCCCAGGCCGGTGACCTCCTCGCCGGCCAGCTTGAGGGCCGCCGTCTGCCGGGCCAGGGCGTCAACACTGGCCGGCTCCGCATTGCCCAGCCAGGCGACGCCGGCCAGATAGGTGTAGCCCGTTTTCAGGCCGGCTTGGCTGAAGGCCTGGATCGCGCTGGCCGTGGCCTGGACAGCAAGGCCCGGCCCGCTTCGCCAGCTGCCGTCCGCCTGCTGGCTCTGCATGAGCCAGGCCAGGCCTTTGTTCCAGGCACGATCAATGTCGGTCTGACTGGCAGCAGGAGCCGATGCGACTGTGGACAACTGCATCATCAGCGCTACTGCCGTGGCAACACGCCGTTTCATGGGCAACCTCCTGAGGTCTTCGCCGACCATCACCGGACAACAAGGCCTGCGCGCGCAAAAACACCAGACATGGATCGCCAGCGCCAGGATGCAGTGCTCCCGCAGATCCGGCTGCTATCGCCCGACCAGTAATAGTAGGCTAGGCTGCTATTAGTACCAACTTCACCCAACCAATGCGGCGCAATGTAGATGTGGGGCGATATCGTTGTCAAGAGAAAAAATGGGCATGAGCACAATCCTCATATTCTTGCCGCGGGCGCAGCCGCTCTTCTGCAGAATCCGGCGGCGTGTCGATTATGAGGTGCGCACCCCGCATCTCGATCGGCCACCGCTTCTTGACATTCTGGTCTTGGCACGGTTGATCGCGGAGTTGCCGGTGAAAGCTGCTGTTCCGCCGGTAGTGGGGGGCACGCGGCCGCAATAGCGGGGTTGCCGGCGGCCTTCCGCGCTCTGCCGCCGCGCCCCTCGGCCCATCAGGCCTTGCGGCGGCAGTCAGGCATCTCTGGCGTCAGGCGGCCGGCGGAGCGAAGGCTGTGTCGCGCGAAGGCGGCGGGGGGATGAGCGGGTCTGCCGGACTCACCGGCGGCGTGGGGCTCAGAGACGGCCGGCGGGCACGTCCAGGAAGTCCCGGACGTCCGGCAGCTCGGCCTCGAGAAAGGTGCGGAGCTTCTTCAGGAGATTGCTTTCGATCTGGCGCACCCGCTCCCGGGAGATGCCGAACTGGTCGGCGATGTCCTGCAGGGTGCGGGGCTCGTCGGTGAGGAGCCGATCGTGGATGATGGCCAGCTCTTTGGGGTTGAGGCGGTCGCGGAAGCGAGCCAGGACAGCTTGCAGCTGCTCGCTGGCCTCCCGATCGGCCACCGCCTCCTCGACACCCGGCCCGCCCTGGGGCAGAAAGGCCTTCTGCTCGTCATCGGAGCCCTCCCGGACCGGTGCCTCCAGGGAGACATCCCAGTGGTCCATGCGCTGGCTCATCTCGATGACCTCGCTCTCCTTGACCTGCAGCCGCTCGGCCAGGAGCTTGGTCTCCGGCTTGAAGCCCTGGCCCTCCAGGAGCCGGCGCTCCTTGTTGAGGCTGAAGAAGAGCTTGCGCTGGGCCTGGGTGGTGCCGACCTTGACCAGGCGCCAGTTGTCCATGATGAACTTGAGGATGTAGGCCCGGATCCAATAGGCGGCGTAATAGGAGAACTTGACGCCCCGGTAAGGATCGAACTTCTTCACCGCCTGCACCAGACCGACGTTGCCTTCCTGGATCAGATCAAGGAAGTTCTGCATCCAGTACTTCTGGAAATCCATGGCCACCTTGACCACCAGCCGCAGGTTGGCGGTCACCAGGGCATAGGCCGCCTCCGGGTCCCGCTGCTCGTGGAAGCGGATGGCCAGGGCCTCGGTATCTTCCCGGGAGAGGAGGGGGTATTGGCTGATCTCCCGCAGGTAGCGGTGGAGGCCGGTGGGGGCCACCGCCGGCAGATGCCCGCCTTCGGGGTCCGCCGGCACCAGAGCGTATTCCCTGGGCCTGGGCGGTCGTCTCTCCCTTTCTGGCCTCTCGGACGCCTCGGGCGGTATGAACTCGGTTTCATAGGAATCCTCGGACGGTCGCATGGCCCCCATTATTCACGGCTGCCCCTGAAAGTCAATCGCCCATTCCCACGATCCTGGCCCGCCAGCCGCTTTTTCCTGGTCATTGTTCGTTTCCTGTGCTACTTATACGTGTTTCCCTGTATCCCGGACGTGCCGGATCCCCTTGCCCAGGACCCCTGCCGATGGACCTTATCCGCAATTTCTGCATCATCGCCCATGTCGACCACGGCAAGTCCACCCTGGCCGACCGCTTCATCCAGCTGTGCAATCTGGTCGCAGCCCGGGATTTCCGGGATCAGATCCTGGACAGCATGGATATCGAACGGGAGCGGGGCATCACCATCAAGAGCCAGACCATCTGCCTGCCCTACCGGGCCAAGAACGGCCGGGAGTACCTCCTGAACCTCGTGGATACCCCGGGCCATGTGGACTTCTCCTACGAGGTTTCCCGGGCCCTGGCCGCCTGCGAGGGGGCGATCCTGCTGGTGGACGCGGCCCAGGGCATCGAGGCCCAGACCCTGGCCAATCTGTATCTGGCCATGGAGCACGATTTGGCGGTCATCCCGGTCATCAACAAGATCGACCTGCCGGCCGCCGACCCGGAGGGGGTGGCGGCCCAGATCGAGGAGGATCTGGGCCTGGACAAAGAATCGATCCAGCGCTGCTCCGCCAAGGAGGGCACCGGCGTGGCCGAGATCCTGGAGGCGGTGGTGGAGCGCCTGCCGCCGCCCAAGGGCGATCCCGATGCGCCCCTGCAGGCCCTGGTTTTCGACGCCTGGTACGATTCCTACCGGGGGACCATCATCTCCTGCCGGCTGGTGCAGGGCCGTCTCAAGGCCGGCGATACCATCCTCTTCCTCTCCAACCGGGCTGCCTACCGGGTGGAGGAGGTGGGCCTGTTCCGCATCCAGCGCCAGCCGGTGGCGGAGCTGGTGGCCGGCCAGGTGGGCTACATCATCGCCGGGGTCAAGACGGTGGATGATACCCGGGTCGGCGACACCATCACCCTCAAGGACCGGCCGTGCACTGAGGCCCTGCCCGGCTTCAAGCCGGTGAAGCAGGTGGTCTTTTCCTCCCTCTACCCGGTATCCACCGACGACTACGAGGACCTGGCCACCGCCCTGGAGAAGCTCAAGCTCAACGACGCCTCCCTGTCCTTCCAGAAGGACTCGTCGGCTGCCCTGGGCTTCGGCTTCCGCTGCGGCTTTTTGGGCCTGCTCCACCTGGAGGTCACCCAGGAGCGCCTGGAGCGGGAGTTCGACATCTCCCTGGTGATGACCGCGCCCACCGTGCTGTACCGCTTCTTCCTCACCGACGGCCAGCTCCAGGAGATCGACAACCCCAGCTACTTCCCGGATCCGGGTCGCATCGAGCATATCGAAGAGCCGTACATCCGGGCCACCATCCTCATGCCGGAGCGGTACATGGGGCCGGTCATGACGCTGTGCATGGAGAGGCGGGCCGACAACATCCGCCACCACTACCCGGTGCCTGGCCGCATCGAGCTGGGTTGCGAGCTGCCCCTGGCCGAGGTGATCTACGATTTTTATGACCGGCTGAAGTCCATCACCCAGGGCTACGGCTCCTTCGACTACGAACTCTACGACTACCGGCAGACGGATCTGGTGAAGCTCGACATCCTGGTCAACGGCGAGCGGGTGGACGCCCTGTCCCAGCTGGTCCACCGGGCTCGCGCCCGGGAACGGGGCCTGCACGCCTGCCAGCAGCTCAGGGAGACCATCCCCCGCCACATGTTCAAGATCGCCATCCAAGCGGCGATCGGCGGCACGATCATCGCCCGGGAGACCATCTCCGCCCTGCGCAAGGACGTCACTGCCAAGTGCTACGGCGGCGACATCACCCGCAAGCGCAAGCTTTTGGAGAAGCAGAAGGAGGGCAAGAAGCGGATGAAGACGGTGGGCAACGTCGCCATCCCCCAGAAGGCCTTCCTCTCCGTGCTCAAGTCCGAGCAGACCTGAGTGGAGCGGGGAACGGGACGAGGGGCAAAGGGGAGGCTGGCGCCGTGTTGACCTGAGGCCGGGAGCTGCCCGGGCAGGCGGGCACGAAGCAACCCTACCCCGTCGCCGGCGACCGGTTGGCGGTGCGGGCGCCGGGAAGAGGCTGCTGGGGACAGCAGGACGCTGCCCCCATGGGCGTCGTAGAGCGGACGACGGACCTAGGCCTGGGCCTGGAGCTGAATCCGGGGCTGGCGCAGATGCTCGCGGGCCTCGTCCTCCAGAGGGCAGACCCCCTTGCGGGCGAGGATGGTCTCAATGTCCTGGGGAGAAAGGATGGAGTTTTCCTGCTTGGTCAGGTAGACGATGCAGTCCTCGCAGATCCCATAGATGCGGCGGTAGTCATTGAGCGCTCGGGCGACGTCCCAACACGGCACATCAGGCTGCATGAATGCGGGGCAACCTTCTTTGACCTGACAGTTGGTGATCTCCCAGCAGTGCGTTGCCAGCCACCTTTTCACCATTGGTCCCTCCCCATGAGTCCGTTTGGCTATGGATGCCGTGCCCCGTCTCCAGAGCGCCACTTGATTGGATCGTTGTCGTGTCACATGGCGATAGCTCTCCCTCCCACACCTGCGAGGGTACACTGACCATGCCGGCGCGGAAAAGTCAAGGAGGAATCCATGGCTTGCGGGTCGCGGTCCGACCGGCGCTCGTTGTACCCCGGTTCCGCTCCCTGGTGTCATTCAGCCGTCTTCTTCCTGGCCGGGTGGTCCTTTCCTGCCGCCGGCAGGTGGTTCAGTTTTTTCCCCTGAACGGGTATAGTGGACAAATCCTGGTCCGAAGGGCCACCTGCTCTCCCGGAGAGCCATTCTGCCTACTGCCTCATGAACAGCCGCGCCGCCCTGCCCATCCATCTCGAGATCCTGCCGGACGGCGACCACCAGCCCCGGGGCTGGGATCTCGTTGGCAAGGCCACCTACGTCCTCGGCCGGGCCCCCACCAGCGACGTACCCCTGCCTTTTCCCTGGGTCTCCCGCAACCACGCCATGCTCCAGATCGAGGAGAACGGCGGTTGTCACATCCTGGATCTGGGCAGCTCCAATGGCACCTTCGTCAACGGCCGGCGGGCGGTGACGCCCACGCCGTTGCACAGCGGTGACCTCCTGGGCCTGGGCAAGACCCGGCTGCGGTTTCAGCGGGAGGAGCCGACCCTGGCGCCAGCCATGGACGAAGACCTGGCGGAGGCCACCGTGGCCTTTCTTAAACGGGCGACGGTGACCATCCTGGTTTGCGATATCCGCTCCTTTACCTCGTTTGCGGAGCAGCACGGCCCGGAGACCGTCTCCGAACTGCTCAAGGTGTGGAGCACCCAGGTGCATGCCGCGGTAACCCGGCACGAGGGCCGAGTGGACAAATTCATCGGCGACGCGGTGATGGCCATCTGGGGCGAGGGCCGGGACACCCGCCGCAACATTGTGAGCGCCCTCAAGGCGTGCCTGGAGATCGCCGCGGTCACCGCGGAAGCGGGGCGCCAGGTGGTGCGGCCGGATCCGGCCCTGCGCATCGGCGCGGCCCTCAATACCGGCGAGGCGGTGGTGGGCAACCTTGGGGTGCAGGGCGGACGGGACTACACGGTGGTGGGCGATGCGGTCAACGTCGCCTTCCGTCTGGAGGACCTCACCTCGGAGCTGCGGGCCGATGTGCTTCTGGGCGGCGAGACCGGCCGTCACCTCCCCGAGATCAGCAAGGCCTTCACCTCCTGGAGCCTGTCGGTACGGGGCAAGGAGGAGAAGGTGCAGGTCTTTGGCACCAGCTTCGCCCGGCTGAAGTCCTACCTGGATTCGCTCCCCCCCTGACTCTCCTGCTGTTCCCGTCGCGGCAGCCGCTGCTCCAGGTGCCAGAGGCTGCGCCGGGCCTCCTGGGCCCCTCTGGGATCCAGCTCCAGGGCCCGGCGCAGGCTGGCGCGTGCCTCGTCCAGGCGGCCAAGGCCCAGCTCCAGGCGGCCGCGACGCTCCCAGGCCCGGGCGTAAAGGGGCTGCACCGCCAGCGCCTCCTGGTACGAAGCCAGGGCCTTCTCGGGCTGGCCCTTCATCTCGAAGGCGATGCCCTGGTCCACCAGGGAATGGCTGAAGTCAAAGGCTGGGATGACGGTATGGTTGACAAAGACCGCCGCCAGCCCCACCAGCGCCAGCTGGCCGGCGAGGCGTGGCCACCGGCGCTGTCTGGCCACCGCCACCAGGTCCGCGAGGCCGATCCCCGCAGCCAGACAGGCCAGGGGCGCCATGGGTGCCCGGTAGCGGTCGAAGATGTAGAAGGCCACCAGGGTCAGGCCGTAGGCGAGCTGGGTGGCTGCCATCAGGAGGGCCGGCCTGGTGCGGGATCGGATCAGCACCGCCAGGCCCCAGAGCCAGAACGGTCCCACCAGGGCGAAGGTGACCGGCGAGAAGGCCAGCACCGGCGAGTAGCGGCGGTGAAAATAGAAGTTGTGGTTGTCGGCGATTTCATAGAAGTTGAAGTACAGCTGCACCTTGCGCCAGCTGAGGGCGGCAAAGCGCTTCGGGTTTTCCCGGATGAAGCGTAAGCCCTCCTCCAGCCAGTACCGGGAGACCTCGGAGGGGGACAGGGCGCGGCCCAGCCGGCGCTCCGCCTCCCGGTGGAAGTCCTGCCGCTCATAGAGGGGGTCGGGCCGGACAAAGGGCAGGCCGACGTACGTGCCCGTGGCCCGCTCGTTCTGGCCGATGAAAAAGTTCTGGCCAGCCTGGGCGGTGGTGAGCACAAGGTCGTGGCCGACCACATAGTTGCGGGCCATGACCGGCAGGAGCACCGCCAGGCTGCCGGCGACAAAAAGGGTTGAGGCGGCAAGTCGGCCCCCCAGGCCGGTCCGCCGGCCCAAGGCCAGGAGCCCCGCCAGGACCGGCAGCAGAAGAAGGAAGTTGCCTCGGGTCAGGCAGGCCAGCCCCAGGAGGGCGCCGGCGGCCAGCTGCCGCCAGCAGGGACGGCCCGGGGACCGGGCCAGGAGCATGGCCAGGCAGGCGGTCACCAGGAAGGACGCCAGGGAGCTTTTGAGCAGGAGGCCATCGAAAAAGATGGCCGGCGCGAAGGCAGCGTAGGTCAGGCCTGCCGTCAGGCCGGCGGCTCGGCTGCCCAGCCGGTCGCCCAGGGGCACCAGCAGGCTGGCGGTGGCGGCGCCCAGGAGGCTTTGGATCAGATAGACGGCCACAAGACTGCGGCCGAGGACCGAGTAGATGGCGGCCAGGAAATACGGGTAGAGGGGATCCTGGTAAAAGATCTCCTTGCCAAGCCAGCCCTCCTGGACGATGCTTTGCGCCCAGCGGTCGTAGGCCCCCAGGTCGCCCGGCAGGACATCGAAGAACGGACTGCTCCGGAAGATGGCCAGGACGTGGAAGAGACGCAGCACCAGGGCCACCGCGAGCACAAAGAGGCTGGCCGCGCCCGCGCCCGGAAGGGGGCCGGCGGCAAGATCCTGCTGGGCGGGGGCTGCGCTGGTGCTCACGGCGGCCACTTTAGCAGCGGGCCTGGTGAATGTCCAGCCGCCGCAGGGGAGCCACGGGCTGTCCCCTACCACCCAAGGAGGTGCCCATGGCCACCATCGCCCTGGCTGACGAAGGCCTCGACTTTGCCAGCCCCTTGCGTCTGGCCGCCCGTCTGGCCTTGGCCGGCAATGCGGTCCAGGTGGACGACCCCCAGACCCTTTATGACCTCTCCCTGGGGCAGGACAATGTCCTGGTCCTGGGGCGTCTGATCCGCGATCCCCTGAAGTTCGGCCTGGCCCAGGGCACCCGGCAGCTGGTCTGGAACCATGCCAATCCGGTGGGCCGCAACGCCCAGGCCCGCCGCTTCTGGCATGAGGCGGATGCCGAGGGCAGAAAGCAGCTGGCCAGTCTGGCCCGGGGAGCCGCCTTGCGCCTGCAGGTGGAGGGCAGTCTGGTCAGCCGCGCCTATGCTGGGCTGGATCCGGAGCTGGCAGTTGGCCTGCAGCTGGTGGCCAACCGGCGCTATCCGGTCGCCGCTCTCTCCTTTCTCCTCAACTTTCAGGCCTTCGTCGGCGAGGCCCACTGGACCTTCTACCGCAACAGTCGGCCTCTGGCGGTCCCGGACATCCTCATGGTCTACGATCCCGACTGGCGGCATCCGGACCATGACCGGGGTCTGGTGATCATCGACAAGGACAGCCGCGCCATCTTCGTTCTGGGGCTGGCGTACTTCGGGGAGATCAAGAAGGGCTTTCTGACCTTGATCTGGCACACCGCCATCGCCGAGCGGCTGGCCGGCACCGAGATCCGCCGCTTTCTGCCCATCCATGGCTCGATCTTCGAGATCGGCGACAAGACGCTCATCATCATCGCCCTGTCCGGGAGCGGCAAGTCGTCCCTGTCCCGGCGGGCCAGGACCATTGCCCACGATGACGCCTTCGTGGTCAGCACCGTCACCGGCAAGGTGATCGTCCTGGAGCCGACCTTCTTCAACAAGACCGACGGCGACGTCATGGGTGACGAGACCACCCAGCGGGGACTCATCTTCTACAACATGGGGGTGGTGGAGACCCCCCAGGGCCTGGATGTGCTGCCTGGCGACCGGCTGGTGGCCAACGGCCGGGTGATCCAGGAGCGGCCCGCCAACGCCGTGGCCGGCTACGACCGGGTGGACATCGTCAGCCTGGTGATGAAGGACGATACCCTGCCCCCCATCACCCGGATCGACGATCCGGCCCTCTTCGTCTCCTTCGGCGCCAGCCTGATGACCAGAAGGACCCTGGCCGAATCCCTCAGGCGGGTGGAGGATCAGTACAAGCTGGTCATCGAGCCCTTTGCCCAGCCCTTCCGCTCCTGGCGGCTCAACACCGAATGCCGGATGTTCCAGCTCTTCCTGGAGCTCTTCCGGCCCATGACCGTCATCCTCAACACCGGTGACTTCATGGGCGAGGATATCCCCCTGGAGCTGAGCCGCGACAGCATCCTGCCGGCCCTGGCCGAGGGCAAGCTGGAGCTGAGCCCCTGGCGGATCATCCCGGGCGGGATGATGAGCCTGGTGAAAAGGGGCGGCCTGGGCAGCCGGTACGACCGCTCCTTCCGGCCGAGCCTCGACGATGCCGGCTACGTGGCCCGCTTCGTCAGCCGCATGCAGACCAGGATCGATTTTTTGAGCGAGGTGCGGGGCCAGCATCTGCTCCATGCCGATTTCGTCGACCCCATGGTGACGGTGCGCATTGCCCTGGACGAGTTCCTGCTGCGGGATCCGGTGGCGGGCGATTTCTCCTGGACCGCCGCCGATCTCGACCGGCTGGGCCTGGCCCGCCGTGACGGCCATGGCTGAGCCACAGCCCTGCCTGGGCGTGGTGGTGATCACCCATGGCGTGGTGGGGCAGGCCCTGGTGGCGGTGGCGGATCACATCCTGGCCGGCCGCCTCCGGCAGGTGCGGGTGGTGACCATCCCCTTTCTGGACGGGGGGGCCAGGGAAGGGGAGAAGCCTTGGCAGGAGCGGCGCCAGGGGATCGAGGCCGAGGTGGCCACGGCGGTGCATGCCGTGGACCAGGGTCCGGGAATCCTGGTCCTGACCGACATCCTGGGGGGCACGGCCTTCACCGTGGCACGCCAGCTGACCGCCGGCCGCCAGGCAGCCCTGGTGGCTGGCGTGAATCTGCCGATGCTCCTGAAGCTGCCCAGCCTCATGACCCTGCCGGTGGCCGAGGCGGCGGCCGCCCTGACTGAGCGCAGCCGCAGGGCCATCGATCTCTTTGTCCAGCCCCGGCAGGGCTGACCGTTTGTCCGTTGTTGGCCTTGCCCGTCATGGGCAGGGGTGACCCCAGAAGAACCGATCATGCCAAGGAGGAGCATTCGTATGCTGTTGCACGAGAACTGCACGCTGTTCAGCGGTGGCCATCGGGGGGCGGAGAGCGCCTTTGGTGCCGCGGCCGAGAAGTGGGGAGTCCGGGAGGTCAACTTCTCCTTTGCCGGTCATGTCATGGAGCGGGACCGGAACACGGTGGTCCTGTCCGAGGATGAGCTTCTGCGGGGTGATATCAGCATGGAGATCGTCTCCCGCCTCATGCGCCGCACCTATTATGAAGGGCGGACGATCCGCAAGGTCCTGCAGACCATCTTCCATATGGTCAACAACGGCCATCAGGTGTTCGTGGTGGGCAAGATCCTCCCCGACAACACGGTCAAGGGCGGCACCGGCTGGGCCGTGGAGCTGGCCAAGTTCTTCAACCGGCCGCTGGCGGTTTTTGACCAGGAGGTCAAGGACTGGTTCCTCTGGAACGGCTCCGCCTGGGAGAAGGGGCCGGCCAAGCTGAGCTACGAAACCTTCGTCGGCTCTGGCACCCGCAACCTGACCGCCGAGGGGGCGCTGGCCATCGAGCAGCTGTTTGCCGACGCCTTCGGGCCGGCCTGAGCTGGGCGGCAGCGGCATCGTCCAGGGGGCACGGTGGTGCCCCCTGGGGGCGGGCCGGGCACAAGGAGGCCATACCGGCGCCGGGCCGTCCTGGCCGGGGCCGGGAAGACCTTGACAACGGGCGCCCGGCCGGTCACACTTGCGCTCCGATCGGGGGGGCGGGTATGGACGTCTGGTGCGAGAAATACCGGGAAGCCATGCCGGCCGCCGAGGCCCGGTGCCGGCACCCGGGCGAATACTGCCGCTCCCGCACCGCCTGCATGATCCACTTCCTGGAGCGGGAGAGGAAGATCCCCCCCGCGGCCGGTGATACGCCTATGGTGAGCCTGCGCTTCGACAAGGGAAACGGCCTCTTGCCCGCCATTGCCCAGGACTGGCAGAGCGGCGAGGTGCTGATGACCGCCTACATCAACCAGGAGGCCTGGGCCGCCACCCTGGCCACTGGCAAGGCCCATTACTGGAGCCGCTCCCGCGGCAAGCTCTGGCTCAAGGGCGAGCTTTCGGGCCATGTGCAGCTGGTCAAAGAGATCCTGGTGGATTGCGACGAGGATACGGTGATCTACAAGGTGGAGCAGCTGGGGCCGGCCGCCTGTCACAAGGGGTTCCGCAGCTGCTTTTTTCGACGGGTCGAGGCCGGCGGGCTCACGGAGATCATGCCCCGCGCCTTCGACCCAGCGGAGGTGTACAAGACATGAGCGTGGTGCGCATCGGCATCCCCAAAGGCAGCCTGGAGCAGGCCACCATCGAGCTGCTCGAGAAGTCGGGCTGGCGGATCAAGCTCTCCCGCCGCAGCTATTTCCCGGAGATCGATGATCCGGAGCTGGCCTGCTCCATCTGCCGCGCCCAGGAGATGTCCCGGTACGTGGCCAACGGCACCCTGGACGTGGGCATCACCGGCAAGGATTGGGTGCTGGAGAACGAGTCGGACGTGGTGGTGGTGGCCGATCTCATCTATTCCAAGGTCAGCCGCCGTCCCACCCGCTGGGTGCTGGCGGTGCCGGCCGGCTCCCCCATCCAGCGGCTGGAGGATCTGGCGGGCAAGAAGATCGCGACCGAGCTGGTCAGCTTCACCCGCAAGTACTTCGCGGAGCGTGGCATCCCGGTGGAGATCGAGTTCTCCTGGGGGGCGACCGAGGCGAAGGTCGTCTCCGGCCTCGCCGATGCCATTGTCGAGGTCACCGAGACCGAGAGCACGATCCGCGCCCATGGGCTCTCCATCATCCACGAGCTCATGACCTCCAACACCCAGCTCATCGCCAACCCGGGGGCCTGGGCCGATCCCTGGAAGCAGGAAAAGATCGGGAACATCGCCCTCCTGATGCAGGGGGCGCTGCAGGCCGACCGCATGGTGGGCCTCAAGATGAACGTGCCCCAGGAGAGGCTGCCCGATGTAATCGCCCTCCTGCCCAGCCTCAACGCCCCTACCGTGGCCCATCTCTACCAGTCCACCTGGGTGTCGGTGGAATCGGTGATCTCGGAGCACGAGGTCCGGGACCTCATCCCTCGCCTCATGAAGCACGGCGCCGAGGGCATCATCGAGTACAGCCTCAACAAGGTCATCTGAGCAGGCTTGGCGGACGGCCGCATGCAGCTTGCCCAGGTCTCTTTCCTGACCTCGGTCCACCACCTGGACCAGCTGCCGCCTGCCGATCTCCCCGAGCTGGCCTTCGCTGGCCGCTCCAATGTCGGCAAATCCTCCCTCTTGAACCGGCTGTTCGGCCGCCGGGGTCTGGTGATCGCTGGCAGCCGACCCGGCACCACCCGGGCGCTCAACTTCTTTGTGGCGCCGGGTGTATGCGGTTTCGTCGATCTGCCCGGATACGGTTATGCCCAGGTCGACCAGGCCAGCCGCCAGCGCTGGCGGAAGCTGGTGGAAGCCTATCTGGCCGGCCGGGACAATCTTGTCGCCGTGGTCCTCCTGGTGGACCTGCGGCGCCACCCCCCCAGCCCTTTGGACCTTGATCTGGTGGCCTGGCTGCGCAGCATCGGCCGCTCCTTCCTGCTCGTCTACACCAAGGCCGATCAGGTGAGCGGCAGCCGGCGGCAGGCTCAAGCCCAACGGCTGGACACCGCCTTTGCCGTCACCCCCCAGGACCGGATCCTCTTCTCGGCCCGGAGCGGTCAGGGGCGCGAGGTCCTCCTGGCGCGGCTGGTCGAGCTGTTGGACCAGCCGCGTCCGGCGGTCCCGGCGCCCTGACCGGTGGCATACCTCCCGTTATCTTTCCTGTTGACATTGGCAGTCCGGTCCGGACTAACCTTTTTATGGGGGTAAGAACCCTCGCCGGCCGGCGGGAGCTTCTTGTCCCTGCATCGATTCATGCCGCTGCCGAGGTTGCCGTGGCCGATCCCATCCTCGTCCCCCCGTCGCCGATCACCCCTGTCCCATCCCTGGCCCGGGAGGAGGAGCGGGCCCTCCTGGTGGCCATGCTGGAGCTGTTGCCGGACGGCATCTGCGTCATCGATCCCCAGGGCCTGGTGCGGGCCTGGAGCCCAGGCGCCGCCGCCATGCTCGGCTACTCGGCCGAGGAGATCATCGGCCGCCCGATCACCGTCACCATGCCGGAGGAGATTGCGGCCGCGGAACTGACCCATTGTCTCGAGCGCCTCAACCAGGAGGGCTTCTTCCGGGACTACGAAAGCCAGCGCCTGACCAGAGACGGCCGGCGGCTGCCGGTTCTGATCACGGCGGTGGCTCTGCGGGACGCTGGCGGCGCCATCAGCCATTACGCCGCCATCATCCGGGACATCAGCGCGCAGAAAGGGATCGACGCCGAGCTGGAGAGGCATCGCCATCATCTGAGCGAGATTGTGGACGAGCGCACCTGGGAGTTGGCTGCTGCCAACGAGCAGCTGGCGCAGGAGGTGGCGGAGCGCCGCCGCCTGGAGACCGAAGCCCGGGCAGCGGAGGCGACCTTCCGGGCCCTGGCCGAGGAGATGGCGGTCGGGGTCTTCGTCCTGGCCGGCGACCGGCTGCTCCTGGTCAACCGCAAGCTGGAATGCCTGTGCGGCCGGGAGCGGGCGGAGCTGGTGGTCCCCGACTTTCCGATCGCCTCCCTGGTGGCAGCGGAATCGGGTCCCGCCCTGGAGGCGGCGGTCAGGGCCTGTCTCCAGGGCCGTTCCATGCCGGCCGCCGAGTGGCCGCTTCAGGCCCTGGACGGGGCCAGCCGCAACGGCCTGGTCTCTCTCCAGCCGATCAGCTACCAGGGGCAGGCAGCGGTCCTCGGCATCGTCACCGACATCACCGAGCGCAAGAGGACCGAACTGGAGGTGGGACGGGCCCAGCGGCTGGAGGCCATCGGCGTCCTCGCCGGCGGCATCGCCCACGATTTCAACAACCTGTTGACCGCGATCCTGGGCAACATCTCCCTGGCCCGACTGCAGAGCCAGGACCAGGCCAAGCTGCACGCCCGCCTTGCCGCGGCCGAGGAGGCGGCGTTGCGGGCCTCCCACCTCACGGCCCAGCTCTTGACCTTCGCGCGGCGGGGGGCGCCGATCCGGCGCCGGGTGCGGCCCCAGGAGCTGTTCGCCGACAGTGTCCTCTTTGCCCTCAGCGGCTCGGCCGTGGGCTGCGATCTGCGGCTGGCGCCCGATCTGTGGCCGCTGGAGGTGGACGAGGGGCAGATCAGCCAGGTCATCCATGAGCTGGTGGCCAATGCCCGGGAGGCCATGGGAGGAAGCGGCCGCCTGCTGGTGGTAGCGGCCAACGTGCTGGTGGCCGAAGGGAGCAGCTACCCGTCCTTGTCCCCCGGCCGCTATGTGCAGCTGTCGATCCAGGACTGCGGTCATGGCATCCGCAACGGCGACCTGCCCCGGGTCTTTGATCCGTACTTCTCCACCAAGAGCCGGAGCGAGGTCAAGGGGATGGGCCTGGCGCTGTCCATCTCCTACACCGTGGTGAAAAGCCATGGCGGCCTCATCACCGTCGACTCCCAGGAGGGGCAGGGCGCCGTCTTCCACCTCTTTCTGCCGGCCAGCAGCGAGCAGCCGGCGGTGCGCCCTCCGGCTGCTGCTCCTGCTGCCCCGGGCCGGGGGCGGATTCTGGTCATGGACGACGAGGCCGGGGTGCGGGAGGTGGCCCAGGCCGTGCTGGCCGGCGAGGGCTACGAGGTGGAGACGGCGGCCGACGGCGCGGCGGCCCTGGCCTTGTTCGTGGCGGCACGCCAGGCCGGCCGCCCTTTTGCTGGCGTGGTCCTTGACCTCACGGTGCCCGGGGGCATGGGCGGCCAGGACGTGGTGGGCAAGATCCTGGCCGTGGATCCTCAGACCTTGATTATCGTCTCTTCCGGCTTCAGTGACCATCCGGTGATGCGGGACCCCCGGCGTCACGGCTTCGTGGCCGCGATTCCCAAGCCGTATCTGCCCCGGGAGCTGTGCCGGGTGGTGGCGGCGGTCCTGAACGAGCGGACTCCCCGGTAGGGCGCTTTCTCCCCGGCTCAGTGGTCGGCCAGCACCACCGGGACCTGCCGGCGGCTGCCCGCCCGCTCCACGGTGAGCTGGACGCTCTGGCCCGGGCGGGCGGCGCGCAGGAGGGCGGCCAGGTCCTTGATGCCGGCAATGCCGCTGCCATCGGCGGCCAGGATGACGTCGCCGGCGGCCAGACCGGCGGCCGCGGCCGGCGAATCCGGCACCACCCCGGCCAGCCGGTAACCGGGCCCGGCGAAGGTGAAGTCCGGCACGGTGCCGATGCCGCTCCTGCGCGGTCCGGCGGCAGCACCGGCAGCCGCAGGCATCCGGCCGGCCGGCAGAGGCTGCGGCCGGTCAGCCAGGGCCTGGAGCGCCTCCAGAGTGAGGCTTGCCACCTGAACCAGACTGGCCGGATCGATGCGCTCGCTGGTGTCGGCCGGTGTGTGGTATTCCAGGGGCGGGCCGCCGAAGAGCTGGACGGCTGGCAGGCCCCGCTCCTGGAAGCTGGTCTGGTCGGAGCTGTCCAGGGCCACCGGCACGCAGGCCACCCCCACCCCTGACCGGCCGCCGGCTGCCTCCAGGAGCGGCTGCCAGCCGGGGCTCCCCTCGGCGCCCAGGACCAGCACCGGCCCCTGGGTGAGCCGGCCCACGGTATCCAGATTGACCATGGCCTGGCAGCGGTCGGCCGCCAAGGCGGTGCTGGCGGCCAAAAAGTGGCGGGAGCCCTTCTTGCCCAGCTCTTCGCCGTCGAAGGCCACCAGAAAGAGGGGCCGGGCCAGAGGCCGGGCCCCCTGGCCCAGCATCCGGGCCACCTCCAGGAGCACGGCGACGCCGCTGGCATTGTCGTTGGCGCCGGCGTGGATCTGGCCACCGCTGGCCGCGTCTGGTGGCCCCAGGCCCAGGCCGTCGTAGTGGGCGCCCAGGACGATGGCCGCAGCCGTCGGGTCCTGGCCGCGGCCCGGCAGCTTGGCCACCACGTTGGTCAACCGGATCGGCTCCCCGGTTTCGGTTGCCGGCTCCTCCCAGGTCTGGAAGAAGTCGTCGTGGTCGCCGGCCGGCGTCAACCCGGCCTGGCGGAAGGCGCCGGCGATGAAGGCCGCGGCTTCCCGGGCACCGGCACTGCCACTGGCCCGGCCCTGCCGCTCCGGCGCGGCCAGAAAGCGGACATCGGCCAGGAGCCGCTGGCCGCTGACCGAGGCCGCTGGCTGGGCCAGGGGCTGGCGTTGGGGCAGCCGGCCCCGGGGTGGCGCCTTCTCGCTGCCGGTGGCCAGAAGGCGGGCCAGGGGGGAGTCGGCCACCGGCCACCGGCCCTTGCCGGTGTTTTTCGCCTCGGCGCCGGCAAAGGCCAGGTAGCTGTACTTGTGGTAGTGGGGCAGCTTGCGGCCCACCGCAGCGGCCATGGCCGGATCGTCCACCCCCAGCCAGATCAGGGGCAGGCCGGCCGGCCCGCCCCGGCGGGCGGCCAGCACCACCCCCTGCTCGGCCCGGGCCACCGGCCCTGAGGGCAGGGTCAGGCCCTGGGCGGTGAGGCCCGCTCCCTTCCCCTGGAGGGCGTCCGCCACCGCCGAACGCCACCGGTTGTCCCAGCCGCACACCACCACCGCGCCCGTGGCGGGCAGCTCGGCTACCGTGTCCTCCCCGGCCACGGTGACCGCGGCGGTGCTGCCGTCGGTCCAGGCCCGGGCCAGCTCCTGACACGCCGCGCCGGCTTGGACGGCAGCTGCCGCCGGCAGGAGAAAAAGGGTCTCCGCCGCACCCAGGGCCTCGGAAAAGGCTGGCGGAATCTCGGCCTTCGCCAGGCGCCGGAAGAGATCGAAAAGGGGATCCACCTCCAGGCGCAGGGGCCTCTTCGCCACCCGCAGCTCCAGGTCCAGCTGCCGGCCGCTCATGGCCGCCTCCTGCCAGAGCACCTCCTCCTCCCCCTCCAGGGTGACGGCCAACGGCACGAAGAGGGCATAGGGCTCCCCGGTCTGGGTCTGGAGGAGCTTGGCCCGGAGCAGGAAGCCGGTCCCGTCCGGGCGCACCGAGGTGGGCCCCAGGGTCAGCTCCGGCGCCCCGGTCCGCTCCAGCCACTGGCGAAAAAACGGCGCCAGATCCCGGCCGGCGGCGCGGGACAGGCTCTCTTCCAGGTCAGCCCAGGAGGCGACCTGGAAGGTGCGGCTGGCGAAGAAATCCCGCAGCCCGGCCAGGAAGACCTCATCCCCCAGCTGGCGGCGCAGCATGTGGAAGAGCATCAGCGCCTTGCCGTAGCCCACCGCCTCGGTGGCAGCGCTGTGGCGGCTGCGGAAGGCGGTCAGGGCCAGGTCGTGGCCGGAGGCGGCGTAGTCGGTGTACTTGTGCAGGGTGGCCTCCCGGTAGGCGGCATCCGTGCCCCCCTGCTCTTTCAGCAGATGATCGGCCAGATAGGCGGTCAGGCCTTCGGCCCAGTTGCCGCGGGCAAAGTCGATGAAGACGCCGTTGCCCCACCAGTTGTGGAGGATCTCGTGGGGATAGGACGAGGTGAGGATGAAGGGGAAGCGGATCACCTTCGACCCCAGCAGGGTGAAGGACGGCATGCCGAAACCGGTCTCCCAGAAGTTCTCCACCAGGGAGAAAGAGGCATACGGGTACGGTCCCAAAAGGCCCTGGTAGAGGGTCAGGTACTCGGCGGTGGCGTCCAGGTAGCGCCAGGCCAGCTCAGGATCGTCCTGGCGCAGGAAGGTGAAGGCGGTGATCCCGCCTGCCGGCCGGCTGGTCTCCACGAAAGGGCCGGCCACCAGGTAGAGCTCTTCCTGGGGAGAGGTCACCTGCCAGGCGGTGATGACCCGTTCTCCGTCCGCCTGCCGCTCCAGTCGCCGGTCCTGGCCCACGGCCTGCCAGCCGGCCGGCAGCTCCACCCGCACCCGGCCGCTCACCGGCTGCTCCGGCAACAGCGGATACCAGCCCGAGCCGCCATGGAGCACCACCCCTTGCGGCCGGATGGTGCCCGGCGAGCTGGCAACGCTGCGGCCGTACTGCCGGCCCTCGGCCGCCGGATCGTGGTCGATGGACCCGCTGTAGGTCAAGGTCACCGGCCCTCCGCCGGCGGGTCGCGTCAGCCGGTAGGGCGCCAGGGGCTCGTCCTCCGGCTGCGGCGGGAGCGGGCTCAGCCGGGCGCCCGGGGTGGTGGTGCCGGGATTGAGTCCGGCATGGAGGAGGATCTCCACCTCCAGGGGGGTCCCATCCGGGAAGGTGATGGTGTCGTTAGCGGCAAGACGATGCTCGGCGGGCGACAGCTGCACCGCCAGGTCATGGTGCACCGGGGCTGCGGCCTGGGCGGGCAGCACGGCAGCCAGGCCGGCGAGGACGGCCAGCAGCAGGGCGGCCGGCAGCGGACTGAGGCGTATGTGGTGTGGCATCATTCCACCCAGTCGGCGATGAAGATGTCGGTGGCCCGGGGCTTTTCCGGGTTGCGGTTGGAGGCGAAGGCCAGCTTGCGGCCGTCCGGGGAGAACATGGGGAAGCTGTCGAAGGTCTTGTTGAAGGTCAGGCGCTCAAGACCGGTGCCGTCGCTGTTGACGAGGTAGAGCTCGAAGTTGCCGCCGAACTTGTTGATCTCGGGCCGCCAGTCGTCCATGTTGCTGGAGAACACCAGCCGCCGGCCGTCCGGGTGCCAGGAGGGCGCCCAGTTGGTGGCGCCGTTGGCCACCAGCCGGGTCTTGCCGGAGCCGTCGGCGCTCATCACCCAGATGTCCAGGGGAAAGGGCACGATGTAGCTGCCGGCCAGGCACTGCTGCCACTGGGCCAGCTCCTCGGCGGTCTCCGGGTACCAGGCCCGCCAGGCGATCCGGGTGCCGTCCGGCGAAAACCAGGGACCGCCATCGTAGCCGACCCGGTCGGTGAGACGCCGGACGTTGCTGCCATCGGCATCCATGAGGTAGATGTCAAAGTCACCGTCCCGCTGGGAGCCGAAGACGATGTGACGGCCGTCCGCCGAGACGACGGGCTCGGCATCGTAGCCCGGGTTGTCGGTGAGCCGTTTGGGGTCAGAGCCGTCGGCCTGGGCCACAAGGATGTCGTACGGAAAGAGCGGCCAGACGTAGTGGCTGCCCGCCGGCGGTGCCGGGCGGGGCGGGCAGTCGCCGGGGAGGTGGCTGGTGCTGGCAAAGACGATCCGGCCGTCCGGGAAGAAGAAGGAGCAGGTGTGGACGCCGTGATCCGGGCTGACCAGCCGCAGGTCGCTGCCGTCCGTAGCCATGGTCCAGATGCGGTCGCAGCCCCGATCCCCCCGGTTGGACTGGAAGATGAGGCGGCGGCCATCCCAGGAGAAGTAGGCCTCGCCGTTGTCGCCGTCAGTGGTGAGCTGGGTGACGTTGGCCAGGTGCGGCTCCTGGCCGGTGGCCGGCTCGGCGGCCGCAGCCGCTGCGGCCAAGGACAGGGGCAGGGCCAGGGCGGCCACGGGCATCAGCAGGCGGGGCATGGGCATGGGATTGCCTCCAGGGACAGATTGGGTCTGGGACTGGACCGGTGGGAGTCCTGGGACGCCGGGGCTGGATGGACCGGACCGGCCGGCGCGGCGGTTCTTTCTGGGTCATACCGGAAATGGGGACCTGCCGTCAACCGGGGCGGCGTGATCAGCGAGAGTTGCCATGCGGGGCGCATCCGAATGGATGAAACGCCGGAAGTCCGCTCTGGTGGCCGATGTTTCTTGAGGGCCCTACGGGGATGAGCTGGCTTTTTCTTGCACTGGTGGCGGCCCTGGGACAGTCGGCCGGTGACGTCCTGTCCAAACGGCTCAGCCGGGAGGTCTCGGATCTGGCCAATGTCTGGATCCGCTTCCTCTACGCGGCCCCTTTTTGTCTCGCGGCGCTGCTGGCCGTGGAGTGGCCGTCCCTGGACCGGGTCTTCTGGCTGGCCCTGGCGGCGGCACTGCCGCTGGAGATCACCGCCTGGCTCCTCTATCTGCGGGCCATCCGCCTGTCTCCCCTGGGGCTGACCATTCCCTTCCTGGGGTTGACGCCGGTCTTCCTCCTGGTGGTGCCACGCCTGATCCTGGGTGAAGAGGTTTCTGCCCAGGGGGCGGCAGGGGTGCTGGCGGTGGCTACCGGCATCTATGTCCTCAACCTGGGGCAGGCGCGCACCGGCCTTCTGGAGCCGATCCGGGCGATCGGCCGCGAGCCGGGCTCCCGGCTGATGGTCCTGGTGGCGGTCCTCTTCAGCCTCACTGCCACCCTGGGCAAGCTTTTGATCCAGCATTCCTCGCCCCTGTTCGTGGCCGGCTTCTACGCCCCGGTGGTGGCGCTGGCGCTGGCCCCCTGGGCCGCAAGCCGGCCGCAGGTGCGGCAGGAGGCTTGCCGTTGGCCCGGGCTGGGTCTGGCGATCGGCATCACCGTCGCCGTCATGGCGGTGGCCCATTTCGCTGCCGTCAGCCGGGCCCCGGTGGCCTACATGATCGGTGTCAAGCGGGTGAGCCTTCTCCTGTCTACCCTGTGGGGCTGGCTCTTCTTCCGCGAGCCGCAGGCCGCCAGCCGCCTCCTGGGCGCGGCGGTGATCGTTGCCGGTGTCTTTCTGATCGCCGCCGGCTGAGGGCCGAGCGGCGGCGCGGTCCGGCGGTAGCGGGGCGATTGACAGGGGCCGGCCGGCCAGCGTATACCATACCAATGGGCTCAGGGAAGGACCGGTAACCTCCAGACTTGGTGTGGAATCGTGATCATGAAGCGCCGGTGTGCTCTCGTCTGCAGCCTGATCCTGGGCTGGCTCCTGCTGGGCGTAAGCCCCCTCAGCTGGGCTGGAGAGGCGGAGGTGCGGCTGGGTGTGCTGGCCAACCGCGGCCGCCAGCAATGCCTGGAGCGTTGGGCGGCCACCGCCGACTATCTGTCCGCCAGCATCCCGGGCGTGCGCTTCCGGATCGTGCCCCTGGCCTTCGAGGAGATCGATGCGGTGGCGGCAGCCGGGCGGGTCGATTTCATCCTGGTCAATTCCGGCATCTACGTGGAGATCGAGTCCCGGTACGGGGTCAGCCGCATCGCCTCCCTGAAGAACTGGAATCGGGGCCAAAGCCACGCCTTGTTCGGCGGTCTCGTGGTCTGCCGGCAGGAGCGGCACGATATCCAGAAAATGACCGATCTCCGGGGCAAGAGGGTGCAGGCCGTGGACCCCACCTCCCTGGGCGGCTGGCTGATGGTCCTGCGGGAGCTGCGGGCGAAGGGGATCTGGCCGGAGCGGGACTTCGCGTCACTCCGCTTTGCCGGCACCCACGACGAGGTGGTGCTGGCCGTTCTGAACGGCGAGGCGGATGTTGGCTGCGTCCGGACCGACACCCTGGAAAAGATGGAGGCGGAAGGCAAGATCCGCCTGGCGGATCTCAGGGTCATCCACGATCATGTGCCAGATGGCGAGTCCCTGCCTTTTCCCCATTCCACCCGCGCCTATCCCGAGTGGCCCATGGCCAAGCTGCGGCAGACCCCGGACGGCCTGGCCGAAAAGGTGGCCGTGGCCCTCCTGGCCATGCCTGCCGACTCTCCGGCAGCCAGGGCGGCCAAGTGCGCCGGCTGGACCATCCCCTCGAACTACCAGCCGGTGCACGACTGCCTGCGGGAGCTGCACCTGGGCCCCTACCAGGATCTGGACCGGGTGGACCTGGCCCAGGTGGCCCGAACCTACTGGCCGGTGATTCTCGGCTTCATGGTCCTCCTGCTCAGCGTGGTCGGCGCGGGCCTGCACGTGCTGCGCCTGAAGAACGCCATCAACCGCTCGTACGGGGAGCTGGACCAGATCTTCAACACCGCAGCCGGCGGCATGCGGGTGGTGGATACGGAATTCCGCATGCTGCGGGCCAACCGCACCTACCTGGCCATGCTGGGGATCGGCGATCACGACTGGCAGGGGCGGGCGTGTCACGAGGTCATGCCCGGCACCATGTGCCGCACCGGCGACTGTCCTTTGACCCGGATCATGGCCGGGGACGAGCATGTGGAGATGGAGGTGGACAAGGTCGCCCCGGACGGCCGGGTCTTCCCCTGCCTGCTGACCGTTCGTCCGTTCCGGGATCCGGAGGGCCGGCTCCTGGGCATGATCGAGGACTTCCGGGACATCACCCAGCTCAAGAAGGCGGAGCAGGCGCTGGTCCTGCAGAAGGAGCGGGAGGCCCGGCAGGCGGCCATGGCCCACAGCGGCCGCATGGCCGCCCTGGGCCAGATGGCCACCGCCATGGCCCACGAGATCAACCAGCCCCTGTCGGTGATCAGCGTCACCTTGCAGGCCTGGGCCGCCCGGCTGCGGCGGGGCTCCCTGGACAGTGCCGCCATGCTGGAGAAGGATATCCCCCGGGTACTGGGCAACGTCGAGCGCATCAGCCGGCTCATCGAGCATGTGCGCAGCTTCGGCCGCACCGATGCCAGCCGCCAGCCGGTGGACGTCAAGGCCGTGGCCCAGGACGCCCTGTCCCTGTGCCGGCACCAGTTCCGGGCTCGGGGTATCGAGCTGGTGGAGGCATACGCCAGCGAGCTGCCGGCGGTCTCGGCGGTGGCCGGCGAGCTGGAGCAGGTGGTGCTGAACCTCCTCGCCAACGCCCGCCAGGCGGTGGAGGACAAACAGGCCGTGACCCCGGATTTCCAGGGCGCGGTGACGGTGTCCACCGCCCTGGTCGAGCAGCGGGTCGTTGTCCGGGTCCAGGACAACGGCACCGGCGTGCCGCCGGACCAGGTGGCCTTCATCTTCGATCCCTTCTTCACCACCAAGCCATCCGGGAAGGGGACCGGTCTCGGCCTGCACCTCTGTCTCCAGATCATGGAGCGGCTGGGGGGCGGCATCAACCTCTTCAACCAGCCCGGGCAGGGGGCCTGCTTCGAGGCCTGGCTGCCGGTCTCCCAGGAGTCGCCAGCTTAGCGGGAGGCCGGGGCCAGCTGCGGTCGCGGCAGCCAGTGGGGGTCGGACACCTGCTCCCGGAAGGCGGCCAGGGCAGCCGGCGAGGAGTTGACCCGCAGGTTGGAGTAGCTCTCGTCGGCGTTTTGCCAGCGCTCGTGCCAGTACACCGCAGCCTTGACCCGCGGCTGCTCGTCGCGCATCACCGCAAGCGCCTCCTGCAGCCAGTCCGCCTTGCTGCCCGCCTGCGGATACTCCCCCACCCCGAATTCGGCCACCATGATCGGCTTGCTCGGGTCCAGCGCAGCCAGCTCCCGGAAGGCGGCCTCGCTGGCCTGCCGGAAGGTCAGCCAGTCGCTGGCGGCAAACTGCTTGCCGTAGATGCTCACCCCCAGCCAGTCAACGTATTGCGCCCCCGGATAGTACTGGGCGAAGGCATTCCAGGGCTCCGCCGGGAAGCTCAGGTGGTTGACGTGGAAGACCCACTGGATGTTTCCGGCCCCCCGGGCCCGCACCCGGTCCACCACATGCCGAAAAGCCGCCTTGTACAGCGCCGGACCGGCGAAGCCGCCGGCGGGCGCCGGGGTGCCGCCGCCGTAATGGCAGCCGGACCAGGGGAACCAGTGGCCGTTCATCTCCAGGCCCCAGGCCACCAGGATTGGCCGCCCGTACGCCCGGGCGCCATCGGCCCACCGGTCGAGGTAGCCATCCCAGGTCCCGGCCAGGATGGCGTCCAGACGGAAGCGGTCGGGAGGTTGGCTCTGGCTGTACGGCCGGTCCCAGGGCGACCAGTAGACCAGCGGCACGGCGCCGTGCCGGGCGATGAGCTCCAGGTTCTTCTGGGGAAAGCTCTCCTCCCCCCAGAAGCTCGACGAGGCGATGATGGCCTGATGCTTGCCGACCAGGGTCTCATAGGCCTCGATGGCCTCCAGGGTGACGGTATCCTCGGCCTCGCCGAAGTCGATGTAGGCGCCCAGATAGGCGCCGGCGGCCGGCACCGCCAGGGGGGCAGCGGACGGGGCCGGCGGACCGGGGGCCGGCGGCTCATCCGCGCAGCCCGCCAGGAGATAGCCCGCGAAGACCGCGGCGCCGAAGAGCACCGACAGGCGGATGCGGTCGTGGCGCAGCCTGATCCGGGGCCGGGCCGGGGCAGGGACAGCGACCACTCGGGCGGCCCCTTCCGGTTGTTTCTGCATGATCCCTCCTCCGTTGTCGTGCCCTGCCCCCTGCCGGGGCAAGGGTCGAATGGCGGTGTCCCTGGCCTGGGACTACGCCCGGGCCGTCACCGTGGCGGTGCGCTCCAGCTTGCCCCCGCCCACCCAGACCCCCTGAACCGCCCTGAGCACGGCCCGCCAGACCACCCAGGCCAGCAGGGGGCGGTAGACCAGGCGCATGGGGACCATCCGCCAGGCCCGGGCCAGGGGCTCTCCTTCCAGAAAGCAGGCCAGCGCCGCCAGGATGAGATCCATGGCCAGGAAGACCAGAAAATAGAGGTAGATGCTGCCGCCAGCCCCTGTGAGCAGGCAGCCCAGGAGCAGGACATCGGCGACGGGGCCCACCGCCACCAGGAGGATCTGGAAGAACCAGATCCCGGGCAGGGCGAACCAGCCCAGGGCCCCGGCCCGGGGGTGGAAGACCAGGTCCCGGTGCTTCCACAGGCACTGCAACACCCCGAACGCCCAGCGGAAGCGCTGGCAGGCCAGGGCGCCGATGGCCAGGGGCGCCTCGGTCCAGGCCAACGCCTCCGGCACATAGGCGATCCGCTGGCCATGGCGGTGCAGGGTCAGGGTAAGATCGGTGTCCTCGGCCAGGGTATCGGGGGAGATGCCGCCGGCGGCCAGCACCGCTGCGCGGCGCAGCGCCCCCACCGCCCCGGGCACCACGGTGACGCAGTTCCACTCCTGAAAGGCGCGGCGGTCCAGGTTGAAGCCGCATAGGTATTCCAGGTCCTGGCAGCGGCTGATGAAGCTCGTGGGATTGCCCACCCGGGCGTGTCCGGACACGGCGGCCACCCGCGCATCGGCCAAGGGCTGCACCAGCTGGCGGATGGTCTGGGCCGCGAACTGGGTGTCGGCATCCAGGGTGACGACGATCTCATGCCGAGCGGCGGCCAGGCCGTGGCGCAGGGCCCGGGCCTTGCCCTGGTTGGACTGGGTCAGGAGGCGGATCCGGGGATCCCGTTGCTGCCATTCCTGCACCACCTCCCCGGTGCGGTCCCCGGAGCCGTCATCCACCACGATCACCTCCAGGTCTCCCGGGTAGTCGGTGGCCAGAAGCGCCGCCAGGGTGCGGCCGATGACCTTCTCCTCGTTGTAGGCGGCCATGAGCACCGAGACCGGCGGCTGGAAGGCGGACGGCGGCGGGGGGGCGGCCCGCTGGCGCCGCCAGTGGCGTACTGCCAGGGCACAGACGATGCCAGTACGCAGCACCACCAGACCGGTCGCCACCACCATGAAGGCCCAGAACAGCTCGCCGGCCAGCCGCAGCACCGCAAAGCCGGTGCCGGTGACCAGTCGGGCCAAGAGGTCTTCGCCCGCCGGCACCGGCGGCATGACGGTGGCGGCGGGCTGCCCCAGGAGGGTGGCCAGGGACACCACCCGGTCGCCCCGTTCCTGGAGATAGTCCAGGATGGCCGGCAGGGCCGCCACGGTCTGCTCGCGGTCGCCGCCGGCATCGTGGAGGAGAATGATCTGTCCCCAGCCTCGCTGCCGTTTCACGGCCGTGACCATGGCCTCGACACCGGGTCTAGTCCAGTCTTCGGTGTCGATGCTGCTCATCACGGTCAGGTACCCCAGGGCCTGGGCCAGGCGGATCGGCGCCAGCTCGGTCCCGGTCATCGGCCGGGGGGCGGCATGATACGGCGGCCGGAACAGGATGGTGCTGCGGCCGGTGAGGCTCTCCAGGAGACGCTGGCTGGCGTTCAGCTCCAGCTCCGCCCGCTCGCCGGAGACCTCGGCCAGGTCGGGGTGGCTGTAAGTGTGCAGGCCCACCTCATGGCCTTCCGCCACGATGCGCCGCACCAGCTCCGGGTGCTCCTCCATCTTGTTGCCGAGAAGGAAGAAGGCCGCCTTCACCCCCCGGGCTGCCAGGAGGTCCAGGATGGCGGGGGTGTACCGGGGATCGGGGCCGTCGTCGAAGCTTATCGCCACCTCATCGGGCCTGCCCTGTCCCTGGTGCAGCACGGTGCGGTAGCTGGGGAAGCGCTGGTAGTGGGCGATCACCCAGCCGTCCGCAGCCAGGCTCAGCGCCCGCCGGCCGTTGGCCGGATTTTCCTCCAGACGCAGGAATTCCCCGCTGCCCAAATGGGCCACCGGCCCGTCCGCCGTGAGGTCGGCCAGACCTGCCAGGTCCTCTGGCGCCAGCGCGGAGCGGGCCGCCAGGCCCAGGGCCGGCCATATCCCCGGATCCTCGGTGCCGAGGCGGGTGATGGCCAGCCCGCCCACCTGGCGGGCCAGGGCGGCGCGGGCCTGGCTCAGCATGGTGGCGGCGTCCAGGAACCAGACGGTGTGGGAGACGCCGGAGTCGTCGTAGGAGAAGTGCGGGGTGCCGGAGGCGTCATCGGAGTCGCAGCCCACCACCCCGGCCCGTCCGGCCCGGGTCATCACCTCGGCAAAGCTGAGGGGCTCGGGTCGGGCCTGGCCATCGATCCAGTCATAGCCATAGGCGCCCAGAGCGATCACCCACTGGCCGGGGCGGCCGTATCCCAGAAGGGTGTCCAGCCAGCCTTCGAGCCAGGCCCGGGAGGCGATGGGACCGGCCAGGTCCTCCTCGCCGTTCTCGTCATGGAGCCTGGCCACGAAGCGGTCCACCACCGGAGCCAGGGCCTCCAGATCCAAAGCCTTGAGCTCCAGACCCACCGGCACGTTCAGCCACAGCTCCAGGCCCTCTTCGTGCAGGCCCTGGGCCATGCGGGCCAGGAGCCCGGTGATGGCGGCCCGGTACGCCGGATCCAGTTGGCCCCATTCCACCAGCACCCCGGCGGCAGCGATCTCCTGCAGCCGTTCCGCAAGGTCGGCGACGAACCGCTCCTGCGCGGCCACCGGGCCTGCGGCCAGGCCTTCTACTGCCTCCGGCTGCCAGGCATTTCCCAGGAGGTTGGTGAGAAGCGGCAGCACCGCCAGCTCCCGGTCCTGCGCCAGATCCAGGACCCGGGGCCGCGGCTCCTGCAGGATCCGGCCCTCGCCGTCCCCCAGGGACAGATACTCCGGGCACAGGTGGGTGATCTCTCCGGCGTGAGCGGCCGCGGACGCCAGGCTGGCCTGGTCCCAGTCCACCACAAAGGCCAGTCGTACTGGCGCGGTGTCGTCGCCATCCGGCTGGCCGGCGGAAACGGCCTTGCTGCCGGGCTTGGTAAAGCGCAGCCACAGCGGCGGGCTGGCAGGAGGGAGGGCCGACTCCGCCAGCATATGGAGCCGGGCCTTCATCTCCAGGACCGTCCTGGGCAGGGCCAACGCCGGGGTGATGAACAGGGTGCGGACAAAAAGCACGGCTGCCAAGAGGACCAGGAGGCTCGATACCACCAGCACGAGGCGCAGGCGCGGCCAGCGCTTGCCTCGGGGGTCGAGAAACACAAAGGCGTTTTCGGGCAGGGTGGTCATGGCTTGTCGGCTTCAGGGATGGGGGCCACCGGGCAGAACAGGAGCGGGTCGGGCAGCCGGCTCTCGATGCCGGGCCGCAGCTTCTGGCAAGCGGCCAGGTCCGCCGCCAGGCCATAGGCGGCCAGGGCGGTGCCGGCGGCCTTTCCTTCATAGGAGCGATACAGGACATAGGCCGGCCCTCTATGGCCGGCGACCAGTCGGGCCAGGAGCCGGTCGGTGCCGTTGGGGGTGGCGGAAGGCCCGGTGAAGTAGCTTTGGATGCGCAGGAACCGGACCGGCGCCGGGAAGAACGGGATGAGGTAGCTCATGGGGTCGACGCCGGCCATGAGCACCACGGTGTGCGCCGGGTCGTCCAGTGCCGGCACCTGCACCCCGAAGAAGTCCGGCCGCCAGGGCTCCCGGCCCCAATCGGCGGGGCGGGTGACTAAGAGCACCACCCCCAGGCAGATCGTCCCCCAGCGGCGGGCCGGCGCCGGCTCCGGCAGGAGGCGGGCGACCAGCAGCCAGATGGCCACCGGTGCCAGGATCTCCAGCACCAGGAGGTAGCGGTAGATGGCGAAGAGCTTGAGCCAGGCCAGGTAGGAGCCCAGGACGAAGACCAGGAACAGGCCCTGCCTGCAGCCCTCCCGGGTCGCCGCCGCCGGCACCGGCCGCCGCCGGCGGGTCAGGAGCACCAGGATGAAGAGCAGCGCTGCCATGGGCAGGCGGCCATCCCGGAAGGCCACCTCGGCGGTCTCCTCGGGCGCGGCCAGGAAGAACAGGGGGAAGAAGAAGGCCTCGCCAAGCCCCTGGGGCAGGAAGCGGGAATCCCGGTAGTCGGCGATGGCCGCCATCTCGGAGCGGAAGAGGTGGTTGAAGTACGGAAACAACGGGTTGCCATACTCCTGCCACATGGTGAGGAGCCACCAGCCACCGGTCAGGGCGATGCCGGCAAGAACCCCCAGGCCGAAGACGAGGGCGACCAGGATTCGTCTGGACCACGGCGCGGCCAGGGCCAGGCAGGCCAGGCACAGGCCGACGGCATACACGGCGGCCGGCTGCTTGAGGCCCGCGGTGAGGCCGGTCAGGAGGCCGGCGGCAAGGGCGAGCAGCAGACCGCGGCCGCAGCCCGGGGTGGCCAGCAGCGGCTGCTGCCGGAGGAGGAGCCAGAGGCTGGCCAGGATGGGGAGGGCAAGGATGCCGTCGCCGAAGCTGGTGCCCAGCTCGGAGACCGAGCCGGCGCCCGCCAGGCCGATGAGCCCCAGAACAAGGGCCAGCCGCTGCTGCCGCTCTTGGGGCTCCGGCGGCAACAGCAGGAGGCTGATGGCGGCCAGCGGCACCAGGCACAGCCCCTGGAGCGCTCCCAGAAGAAAGCCCACCAGCCGGGGAGGCAGCGCCTCCACCACCAGGTAGAAGGGCAGATGCAACAGGGGGTTGTAGTAGGTCGCCACCTGGGCCGGGGCGATGTCGTACCCCAGCCGGCCGTGCAGCCAGGCGTACGGGTTGTAGTAATGGTAGTTCCGGAGATCCCAGTTGGCATCCTGGCCCAGGGCCAGGGCGGCCAGCCCGCCGGCGAGGATGCCCAGGCCGGCCGCCCGGATGAGAAAGCTGGCCGGCAGGCTGGTGGTGCGGGAAGTCATGGCCAGCGGCATGCAGCCCGGACCGTCTTCTGCTACGGACGGACGCTCGGCCGCCGCCGCTCCTGGCCGTGGGCCTCCTGGGCGGCCAGCACATGGTCGGCCAGGAGCACGAACTGCTCCCGGTTGCGCCGGTTGACCGTATCCAGGATGAGGCCGGTGGTGAGCGACAGGAGGCCGATGATGAAGAGGGAGGCGGCAAGGACCGCGGTGGACGGGTGGAAGACCTTTCCTGTCGCCATGAACTCGCTGATGACGATGGCGCCGAAGCCCAGGCCCAGGGTCAGGCAGGCCAGGCCGGCCAGGCTGAAGAACAGGAGCGGCCGGTAGTCCTTGAAGATGGAGACGATGGTCTTGAGGAGGAGGAGACCGTCCCGGTAAGTGTTGAGCTTGGAATGGCTGCCCGCCGGCCGGCTGCCGTAGGGCACCGGCACCTCCTGGATGGCCAGGCCCTGCTCCAGGGCATGGAGGGTCATCTCGGTTTCGATCTCGAAGCCCCGGCTTAAGACCGGCATGGTCTTGACGAACCGGCGGGAGAAGGCCCGGTAGCCGGACAGGGCGTCAGTAAGCCGGGCCCGGAAGAGGACGTTGATGAGGCCCACCACCAGCCGGTTGCCGGAGACATGCAGGCGGCGGAAGGCCTCTTCGTGGTACTGCTGCAGCCGCGCCCCCACCACCATGTCGGCCTCGCCCCGCCGGACCGGCTCCAGGAGGGCAGCCACCCGTTCCGGCGGGTAGGTGTTGTCGCCGTCCACCATGACGTAGAGGTCCGCGTCCACCGAGCGGAACATGGCCCGCACCACGCAGCCCTTGCCCCGGGCCGGCACGTGGTGGACCTGGGCACCGGCGCCTCTGGCCTCTTCCGCGGTACGGTCGGTGGAGGCGTTGTCGAAGACATGGATCGCCGCCCCGGGCAGGGCCGCCCGGAAGCCGTGCACCACTGCCCGCACCGTCAGCTCCTCGTTGTAGCACGGGATGAGAATCGCGATTCGCTCCGCCATGGCGCAGGCACCCGGGCCATCTGGCCTCAAGTTGAAGAAGGGGGAGGATCCGTGACCACGCCCCAGGGGCGGCCGCGGGTACCGATCGGTCAGCTGGGCAGGGGAGAAGGGCAGGGGGACATGGCCATCGTATGGCGCCCGCAAGAATGCGCATCCGCCACGTGGGCCAGAAAATACCGCCCTTTGGCCGGCCGCGCAAAGCGATTTTCGGGCCAGGCGCGGCGGGATGGCGGGCCCGGGACCGGTGGGCACGGTACGGCGGCCGGGGCCGGTTGACGCCAATCCCCCTGCCCGGTACCTTGTGCGGGCATCCTCTGCCCGCCGGCGTGTCCCGGCGTCTGCCCCTCTCCCCCATGGCGACTGCCGTGACCTTGGAACTGTCCCCCACCCAGGCCGTCCTGTGCCGCCTCTTGGCTGGCGGCGTGCCGCCCGTGGCCGACGGGCCGGCCCTGGTGGACCTGGCCCTGGCCAACGGTGTCGCCCCTCTTCTCCACCACCGGCTCCAGCAGGCCACCGTGCCCCTTGACGAGGCCGGCCGGCAGCGCCTGGCCCTGGCCTACATGGCCAGCGGCGCCCGCAACCGTCAGCTGCGGCAAGCCCTGGGGGCGCTGGGCCCGCTCCTGGCCGAGCACGGCCAGGAAGCGGTGCTCCTCAAAGGGGCGTCTTTGATCGCCCGGCTGTACGAGGATCCGGCCTTGCGCCCCATGAACGACCTCGATCTCTGGGTCCCGGGGCCGGGGGCTTTCGCCCTGTGGCAGAGGCTGGTCCAGAGGGGTCTGGCCGTGCCCGCGGTGCCGGCCGCGCCCGCCCTGTCCCTGGTCGAGGGCGAGGTGAGCGCCCGGATGGACCCGGCCCGCTGCCAGCGCGATCTGGGACACCTGTCGCCCCTGTGGCTGCCGGCCTATCGCCTCAAGCTGGACCTGCTGCCGCGCCTGGACTGGGAGCGGAGCCTTCTGTCGGAGCGCCGAGAGCAGGCGATCTGGGCCAACCGCCAGCCCTGGCCGGAGGTGCCTGGCCTGGCCCTGGTGGCCCCGGCAGACGAGCCGGTCATCCTCCTTGCCCATCTGCTCCGTCATGCCATGAGTGGCGGCTTCTACCTCCTGCGGGCGGTGGACCTGGTGGTGGCTTGGCAGCGGCCGGCGTGGCGCCAGGGCTTTCTGGCCATCCGTCATCGGCCGGCGGTAGGCGCCCTGGCCCTGGCCTTGGCGGCCCTGGCGCCGGGGCAGGAGCAGCTGCTGGCTGCGCCGCCCTGGCCGGCGAGGCGCCTGTTCCACGCGGCGGGTCGTGGTGTCGTGCCGCAGCTCGCCGATCGGGGCTGGCTGGAGCGGCGCCTGGCCCTGTTGGACAATGTGCCGGATGGCGCCGGCCGCTTCCGCTACGCCTGGTCCCTGGTCTTCCCCGCGCCCGCCTACATGCGGCAGCAGTATGCCCTCCGCCGGTCGCTCTGGCTGCCCCTGTGCTACGCCCACCGGCTGGCCAGCCGAACGATCATGGCCATCAGCTCCCTCCTGGCTCGCTAGAGGCGGCCCCAGAGCAACACCGGCCTCCCGGACGGGCAGCCTCAATCCCTGACTACCGAAAAGCGATGGGAGTGATGCCGGAGCTGCTGCGACCACCGCACCCATCCTGATTGCGCAGCAGCTCCCCGGGCAAGAAGAAGCCTCAGCGGCCCTTCCTCCAGCTGGAAAGACGCCCGCGGCCGGCTGGCCCTTTCCTGTTGCAATCCCCGGCCATTGCCGGCATGTTCAGGGCATGGAGCACGATGGCGGCTACAAGCATCTTTTTTCGCACCCGGAGATGATCGCCGACCTCCTGCGGGGCTTCGTTCGCGAGGAGTGGGTGTCGCAGCTTGATTTTTCCACCCTGGAACGGGTCAGCGGCAGCTACGTCACCGACGATCTGCGGCAGCGGGAGGATGACCTCATCTGGCGGCTGCGCTGGGGCAAAGGGTGGCTGTTTGTGTATCTCCTCATCGAGTTCCAGTCGTCGGTGGACCGGTTCATGGCCGTGCGGATCATGGCCTACCTGGCCCTCCTGTATCAGGACATCATCCGCCAGGGCTGGCTGACCACCGCGGGTCTCCTGCCGCCGGTGCTGCCGGTGGTGCTCTACAACGGTGACCCCCGCTGGTCCGCGGCTACCAGCATCCAGGACCTCATCACCGAGGTTCCCGGTGGCCTGGCGGCCTATCGTCCCGAGGTGCGCTACCTGCTCTTGGACGAGGGGCGCTACAGTGAGGCGGATCTGGCGCCGTTGCGCAACCTGGTGGCGGCCCTGTTCCGTCTCGAGAACAGCCGCACCCCGGAGGATATCCGCGGGGTGCTGGAGCACCTGATCGCCTGGTTGGCTGCCCCGGAACAGGCCAGGATCCGCCGGGCCTTCACGGTCTGGATGAGACGGGTCCTGTTGCC
>JBFMBH010000009.1:0-18931 GCA_040755095.1 Thermodesulfobacteriota bacterium | reverse complement strand
TCGAGAACAGCCGCACCCCGGAGGATATCCGCGGGGTGCTGGAGCACCTGATCGCCTGGTTGGCTGCCCCGGAACAGGCCAGGATCCGCCGGGCCTTCACGGTCTGGATGAGACGGGTCCTGTTGCCCGGCCGCCTGCCGGGGACCATCATCCCGGAAGTCGAGGATCTTGCGGAGGTGAAGAGCATGCTTGCCGAGCGCGTCAAGGAATGGACAAAGGAGTGGGAACGGCAGGGGCTGGAAAAGGGCCGTCTTGAGGGCCGTCAGGAAGGCCGTCAGGAAGGCCGTCTGGAGGGCCGTCTGGAGGGCCGTCAGGAAGGCCGTCAGGAAGGCCGGCGGGAAGGGGAGGCCGCCCTCCTCCTCCGGATGGTCGAGCTGAAGTTCGGCCCCACCACGGATGCGGTGCGGCAGCGGCTCCACTCCGCCGGCCCGGAGGATCTGGCGGAATGGAGCGCCCGGATCCTGACCGCCACTTCCCTGGAGGAGCTGTTCGGCTGAGGGTTAGGCCGGCGTCATCCCCCTGGGCTTCATTTCTGGGTCAAGCCACACCGTACCGGGCTGTCCCGGTGCGGTGTGGCAGCCTGCCGTCGATCCGGTACGGATCGTTTTCGTCCTGCCTCCCGCTTGCGGCCATCCTCAGAACGACCCCGAACTCCCGGACGGTCAGTCCATCCGGGAGGCCGGGACCTCATGCAGCCGGCGTGAGGAGCGGGGTTAGAGCTGGGGCCGGACCAGGAGCCTCAAGCCCTGGTCGCCGAGAGCGGTGAGAGTGATGCCGGAGCTGCTGCGACCACCGCACCCATCCTGATTGCGCAGCAGCTCCCCGGGCAAGAAGAAGCCTCAGCGGCCCTTCCTCCAGCTGGAAAGACGCCCGCGGCCGGCTGGCCCTTTCCTGTTGCAATCCCCGGCCATTGCCGGCATGTTCAGGGCATGGAGCACGATGGCGGCTACAAGCATCTTTTTTCGCACCCGGAGATGATCGCCGACCTCCTGCGGGGCTTCGTTCGCGAGGAGTGGGTGTCGCAGCTTGATTTTTCCACCCTGGAACGGGTCAGCGGCAGCTACGTCACCGACGATCTGCGGCAGCGGGAGGATGACCTCATCTGGCGGCTGCGCTGGGGCAAAGGGTGGCTGTTTGTGTATCTCCTCATCGAGTTCCAGTCGTCGGTGGACCGGTTCATGGCCGTGCGGATCATGGCCTACCTGGCCCTCCTGTATCAGGACATCATCCGCCAGGGCTGGCTGACCACCGCGGGTCTCCTGCCGCCGGTGCTGCCGGTGGTGCTCTACAACGGTGACCCCCGCTGGTCCGCGGCTACCAGCATCCAGGACCTCATCACCGAGGTTCCCGGTGGCCTGGCGGCCTATCGTCCCGAGGTGCGCTACCTGCTCTTGGACGAGGGGCGCTACAGTGAGGCGGATCTGGCGCCGTTGCGCAACCTGGTGGCGGCCCTGTTCCGTCTCGAGAACAGCCGCACCCCGGAGGATATCCGCGGGGTGCTGGAGCACCTGATCGCCTGGTTGGCTGCCCCGGAACAGGCCAGGATCCGCCGGGCCTTCACGGTCTGGATGAGACGGGTCCTGTTGCCAGGCCGCCTGCCGGGGACCACCATCCCGGAAGTCGAGGATCTTGCGGAGGTGAAGAGCATGCTGGCCGAGCGCGTCAAGGAATGGACAAAGGAGTGGGAACGGCAGGGGTTGGAAAAGGGCCGCCTGGAAGGCCGCCAGGAGGGCCGCCAGGAAGGCCGGCGGGAAGGGGAGGTCGCTCTCCTTCTCCGGATGGTCGAGCTGAAGTTCGGCCCGGCCACGGATGCGGTGCGGCAGCGGCTCCACTCCGCCGGCCCGGAGGATCTGGCGGAATGGAGCGCCCGGATCCTGACCGCCACTTCCCTGGAGGAGCTGTTCGGCTGAGGGTTACGCTGGCGTCATCCCCCCGGGTCGCGGCCAGTGGCCGTCCTCACGCCAGGGGGCAGTCCGGACGCCGGCTGCAGCAGTCTTGAGGTCGCGCAGGTGCCAAAGACGAGGGGCAGCGGCGCCTTGGCTGGCGCGGCTGCCCCTTGGTCGTGGAGCGGGCAGTGGGTGGTGGGTCAGGTGCTGGCCTGGCGGCGCCGGAGTCCCAGCAGGCCGGCGAGGCCGGAGCCGAGAAGGAGGAGGGAGGCCGGGACCGGCACCGGCTGGAGGGCGGTCGCGAAATACCGGGTGGTGTTGACGTCGTAACCGTGGTTGGTCCAGATCCAGGCGGCGTTGGCGTCGATGTCGTTGCGCCACCCCCAGGGGCCGACGCCATTGGTGCCGTTGGCCACGGTCAGGGTGCCGGCGGTGCCGCCGAAGCCATCGGTGTAGACCGTCCAGTTGCTGGTGTCGGTGGCGAGATGCTGCGTGCCGTTGGCAAAGGAGAAGCCGGCGTCGGAGAGGGTGAAGTCGCCGATGAAGCCGGCAATGCCGCCCCAGTCAACGCCCACCACGTGGATATAGTTGGTGACGCCCGCTGTGAGGGGGATGGCCGAGAAGGAGTACGTGGTCGGCCAGCTGTCGCCCGAGCCGACCAGGGTGCCCAGGGCGTTGGGGTCGGTGCTGACATACAGGCTGAAGCCGTTATCCACGGTCATGTCCGTGGCCAGGGTGGTGGCGCCGGCCGTGGCGGCTCCCAGGCCGAGGAGGGCGCCGCAGACCGCGACAGCTGCAAGGGTGCTTTTCTTCCGCATCGGTGTGCTCCTGGTTGCCAAGACAGAGGTGGTCGCGCCGGCGGCCAGCGCCGGGGTGGATACGGTTGGGCCTTGCACGCGCTGTGCCATGCCCCGGCCGTAACCAGGCCCCTGCGGAAAAGTCATGCTATTTCAAAGGGGTGGATGGAGGGGCCTCGCCGTCCGCGCCCTGGCGGGCGGCGGCGGGACTCCGGAGATCCCAATGGAATTGTTCGGAATCCCGGAATCCGGCCGGGCAGGGCAGGGGCGAGGCGGTCGGCTGCCGCGGTCCCGGGGCAGGCGGTGGAGGAGCCGCCGGCCGCCGGTCCTTCAGCCCAGCCGGGCCAGGGCCAGGGGCAGCGGCAGCACCGGGGTGCCCTGGAGGTCCCGGCGTTGCAAAACCCGACCCCAGATGACGCCGTTCGGGTATTTGCGGATCTGTCTGAGATCTTTGGGCCGTATCTGGCCGGTCCATTTGACCTCGATGGGGCACAGCCGTCCATCTCGCACCACCGCCATGTCCACCTCGCCTTCCGCCTTGAGGTGATAAGTCGGGAACGAGCGGCGCAGGTGGGTGGCCACACAGGCCTCAGCAAGGCGCCCGCACCAGTGGGGATCGGCGCCAGCGGGCAGGATCTGGTCGTGGTACGGCGCGAGGGTCGGGGTCAGCCAGGTGCGGATGGCGTGGAAGATGAACGGGTCGGTGAAGACGATCTTCTTCGGCTTCTTCGGCGCTGCCACCAGCTTGTCTTCCAGGATGGCGGGCTGGATGAAGACGGCGTCCATCGTGGCCAGGGCTTCCACGTAATCGGCGACGGTGCGGGGGTGGTCGATGGACAGGTCCTGGGCGAGGGCGTTCCAGGAGACCTGGGTGCCGTAGCGATGCACGATGGCGCCCAGGAT
Source organism: Thermodesulfobacteriota bacterium (assembly GCA_040755095.1). Lineage (NCBI taxonomy): Bacteria > Pseudomonadati > Thermodesulfobacteriota > Thermodesulfobacteriota bacterium. The sequence goes on along the minus strand of JBFMBH010000009.1, from coordinate 15,345 downwards.
CTCCCGCAGATACGCCTCCCGCTTGCCCCGCTTGAGCATGTCCCCCCGCACCCATTCGTGGTAAGTGGCCAGGGTGGCGGGCCGAATCTCGCCGGCGGAGGCCAGGTCATTCATGGCGGTGAGATAACCGCCGTGGATCAGGTAGCGCTCGAACTGGGCAAACAGGAGCCCCATGACGGTGGCATCCGGCTCGGCCTCGGGGGGGAGCAGGGCATCGGGATCCGGGGGCAGGCCATCAAGCCGCAAGGCTTCCAGGAAGCTCAAGGGATAGAGATGGAAATCAGGGGTTGCCGCCGGGCCACGCCGGCCGGGGAGGGTGACCCGGAGGTCCCGGAGGAAGCCGAGGTCTGAGCCGGTCAGGATGAGAACCGTGCGCTCCAGCGCGCCGCTGTCGGCCAGATACTTGATGGCCCGATCCCAGCCCCGGATGTACGTGACCTCGTCGAGCACCACGAAGTTGAGCGGGCCGGGCATGGCAGCCAGCTCGCCGGCAAGGATGTGCACCAGGGTGTGGTGGTCGTCAATGATCTCTCCGGTGAGGAACACGATGGACGCGGGCGGCACCCCCTCCCGGAGCAGGGCGGCCATCCATTGTTTGAGCACGGTGGTCTTGCCGACCTGACGCCCGCCGCCCAGGGAGTAGATCCCCGGCGTCCGGCGGGGCAGCTCCCGGATGAGCGGCGAATGGTGCACCAGTCGCAGGCTGGCCAGGCTGCGCAGCTGGGGATCCCGGTCGCCGAAGGCCGCCAGTCCATCGCGGTGGCTGTTGTGGGGCAGGAATCGCGGGTCCATGGCCCTTGAATAGCCCATTGCCCAAATTTAGTCAATCATCATTGGCTAAATTTGGGCAATGGGTGGTGTCGACGTGATTGGTCGTGGGGGAAGGTGCCGAGCAAGAATCTGTTTCGTGGGAACTGGCAGCCTAAGCGGGCGCGCGTACGGGTGTCAATGGCAAAGGCTGACCCGGGTCTCGCTTCTGGCTCGCCTCGAGTCTGGGCCATCCTGATGCGCCGGTCCAGGTGAGCGCCCCGCACCTTCCGTCCGGAAAGAGGGCGTGATCCCTAATCGATGGAAGCGGACGGTCAGCGGGTAGACGCGGAATCGGGGGGCAGGTCGGAGCGCAAGGCCTCGATGATGCCGCGGAGTTCGTAGGAGCCGGTGAGCTCGAGGAAGATCTCCTCCAGGCCGGAATCCTCCAGCCGCGCCTCCTGGCGCAGGCTGGCCAGATCCCCCAGGGCGCGGATGCGGCCGTTCAGGATGATGGCGATCCGGTCGCACAGCTCCTCGGCCACCTCCAGGGAGTGGGTGGACAGGAAGATGGCCTTGCCGGACCGGGCGAAGCCCTTGAACAGCTCCTTGACGATGCGGGCGCTCTGGGGGTCGAGGCCGACCATGGGCTCGTCGACGATGATGAGCTTGGGGTCCTGGAGCAGGGCGGCGGTGATGATCAGCTTCTGCCGCATGCCATGGGAGTAGCTCTCGATGAGGTGGTCCTGCCACTCGCTCAGGTGGAAAAGACCAAGAAAGCGGCTGCTGATGGCCGCCAGCCGCTCCGGGGAGACTCCATAAAGGCTGGCGATGAAGCGCAGGAACTCCTGGCCGGTGAGCTTTTCGTAGAGGTAGGGCCGGTCGGGGATATAGCCGGTGACCTGCTTGCAGGGGATGGGCTCCTGGGCGAGGTCGTGGCCGTCGATGGTGATGCGGCCGCCATCCGGCTGGAGAAGCCCGGCCAGCATCTTGATGGTCGTCGTCTTGCCGGCACCGTTGGGTCCCAAAAAGCCAAAAATCTCGCCCGGCTGGACCGCCAGGCTCACCTCGTCCACGGCGGTGAACGAGCCGAAGCGCTTCACAAGCCGGTCGATGACCAGAAGGGGCGGCATTGGGGGGTGGCGTCAGGGGGTGACCAACTCCCCTTGCTCCTCGATGAAGGACAAGAATTCGGCGGGCAGATCCTCGGCAGGCTTCAGGTCGATCTCCACCTCGCCCAGTCCCGGCCAGTCTTCGAGGGTCCCCAGGGCCTTGGCCCACAGCCGGTCCGGCAGGCCGTAGACCACCAGATCCAGATCCGAGCGCTCGTGGAAGCGGTGCGGGGAGAGGATGGAGCCAAAAAGGAGCACCTGCCGGGCGCCCAGCCGGAGGAGGGCCGGCGCTGCCTGGCGGGCCGCCGCCAGGGCGGCCTGCCGCCGGTCCTCCAGCGCCGCCCGCCGCCGCTGCTCCCGGGCCCGGGGGCTGCGGCGGCACGCCTCAAGCTGGTCCTGGTCCATGGGTTGTCCCCAGAAAGCGGAGGAATTCCTCCAGGTCGGCCCGCACCCCGGGCCAGGCGAAGGCCAGGGCCGCGGTCAGCTCGAACACGCGCTCCGGCCGCAGGGTGTGCAGGTAGAGGTTGCGGAAGAGATGCCGGAAGGCCCGCAGCTCATCGAGGATGGCGTAGCTGTCCTGGGTGAAGACCGCCGGCCGCGCGCCCTCGACAGCAACGGTCATCAGCACCAGCAGCTGGCGGTGCCAGTGGGCGCCCCGGGGCAGCTCGTCGAGCTCGCTGGCCACCGTTTCCAGGAGGCCCTCCAGGCCGGAATAGAACGAGTGCAGGCAGGCGGCAAGGCTATCCGCCAGGATGTCCTCACTGCCCGAAGCAGCGAGCTCCTGACGCCTGGCCAGACGGCTGCTGCACAGGGCCACCGTCTGCTCCAGGGCCTGAATCTCTCCTTGGATGAGGGCCTGCAACGATCGGAGGCTCATGGCTCCTCCACCTGGTCGATGGCCAGGGCGCCGATGAGGGCGCCGATCCGCACCAGTTCGGCGGTCTCGCCGGTCACCAGGCGCAGATGGCCGAGATCGGCCGGCAGCTGGCCGGTGGTGGTGTCCAGGCTCAGCCAGCCGTCCCCCAGGCAGACCTCGTTCCAGGCATGGTAGTAGAAGGCGCCATCCATGTAAAGAACGCCGGCCACGATCCGGGTGGGGATGCCCAGGGAGCGGGCCAGGGCGGCGAACAGGGCGGCGTGCTCGTTGCAGTCGCCCTGCCGGCTGTCGAAGGTGGTGAGGGCGTCCGGGATGCCGATCACCGGGCGCTTCTCGATGTTCTCGTAGACCCAGGCGGCCAGGCGCTGCACCGTGGCAAGGGGCGGGGCATCGGCGGCCACCGCCTGGGCCTGCTCCCGCAGCAGCTTGGCACCGGTCTGCACGTAAGGGGAGGCGGCCAGGGCCTCCTCCTGGTCGCTGCAGGCCGGGGTATCGGCGGCCGGCAGCGGCTGCCGCCGGACGGTAAGGATCTCGCCATCCCAGGTCTGGCGACCGCCGTCCAGATCGAGTTCTGCCTCGGAGGGCAGGGTGAGGCGCAGCCGCAAGCGCTCCAGGTCGGCCAGGGGCGGCAGGGGCCTTGCCAGGGGCACCGCGACGGCGGACAGCAGCTCCAGATCCGGCTTGGCGACATCGGTGGCCTGGAACTCCGGCTCGGCCACGAAGACGAAGCCCGCCGGCGACTCCTCCTTGATCACCCGGCCCTCGCCGTCCAGCCAGGAGCTGATCCGCACCCCGGAGAAGGTCTCGACGAAATGGTGCAGCTGGTGGATGCGGCCCCGGATGAGCACCTTCTCCAGACCCTTGTACTCCACCACCGTGTCCTTGCCGGCCAGCGACACCGGATCGAAATAGGGGATGCGCAGCCGGTCGCCCGGACGGGGCTTGGCCGCCAGCAGGTAGGCGCGGCGGTTGGTGGCAAAAAAGGGCTCCCGGGCCAGGAGCACCGAGTCGCGGATCTCCTCCCGGCCGGTGGCCAGGGTGAAGTCGACCCGCCGGCCCTCCACCTGCCCCTGGGCCTTCATGGCGTAGAAGGGCGAGTTGAGGGCGAAACGGAAGCTCGCCAGGCGCGAGCCCTCGTCCAGGTTGGCCTCCACACTCATGGTCACCGGATAGCTCTTGTCCAGGACGTTGAGGCGCAGAAAGGAGGTCTGGTCCAGATCCAGCCCGGTCTCCCCTGGCCGGATGCGGGTCTTGACGTAGCCGATCCGCTCGCCCCGGAAGTAGACGCCCATGAAGCTTTCCTCCCGGTGCCGCTTGAGGGCGGCCTGCTCCCGGGGGTCAATGGTCGGGACCAGGTATTCGCGCTGCAGAAGGAGGCCGAAGAGGCCTGCCCAGACGAGAAGGAGGAGCAGGCGGGCGAGGACCGCCGGTGCCGGCAGCTGGGACATGGTCAGCTGACGATCCACATGGCCACGTCCTGGGCGTTGGCCAGCACCCGCTCCGAGACGCTGCCCAGAAAGCCCTTGCGCAGGTCTTCCGGCCGGCGGCCCATGACAATGGTGCCGGCGTCCTCCATCAGGGCCTGGCGGATGATCTGGCGGCTGGCATACAGGCCCTGGCGGGTTTCCAGGCGCCGCAGCCGCTCCCGGGGAAAGCCGGCCTCCAAGAGGACCTGCTCCGGGGCGTGGAAGAGGGCGTCGGGGCAGGTCAGGTGCTGGCGGCACCAGTCCTCGCCCCACAGGGCGGCGCAGGCGGTCAGCTCCTTGTCGCCGAAGGGGTTCGCCTGATCCAGGAGGGCCGAGGAGCGGAAGAGGGTGATGCGGGCGCTGGGATGGTCGCTCACCATGTGGGCCAGGTGATCCACGGCCTTCAGGGTGTGGACGTTGCCGTCCACCGGCACCAGGAAGGACCGCGAGTCCACCTCGCCGTCGATGATCCACAGGGGCACCTCCTCGGCCTTCCTGAGGATGCTGGCCGAGACCGAGCCCAGGAGCAGCTCCTCGATCCTGCTCTTGCCGCCGCGACCCAGTACCAGGGCGTCGTGCCGGCCCTGGCGGGTCAGGTGCAGCAGGTCGGCGGCCACCCCCATCTGGGCCACCTGCACCTGGCGGGAGATGCGATCGGCCGGGATGCCGGCCTGGAGCAGGTGCTCGCTGGCCGCGGCCAGGCAGTGCTCGGCCTCCTGGCAACGGCGCGCCCCTTCCGGGCTGAGCTGCGGCGGCAGCTCCTCCCAGGCGCTGCCGGCCGGTGCCGTCACACCGCTGACCAGGGACACCAGGTGCAGGCGCACCTCGGCCTGCCCCGTGAAGAGACGGCCCAGGTAGCGCACCACCCGGCTCGAATGGACCGAGCCGTCCAGAGCGACCAGGAGTGAACGATCCATGGCATGACTCCTGTGGATCCTTTCCAGTTCCGGTGATGAGCGATCAGGGCTGGGTCCGGCCGGTGCCGGCGAGCCCTGCACAGGTTTGGCATAGCACGGGGCCACCTGCTTCCGCAACCGCTGGCGGCCCCAGGGTGACCTTGCCACCCCCTCCGGGCAGATCGATCCCGAAATGCGGCAGGGGCAGGCCATCCGCCGCAGCCCACAGGGCGGCCATGATCTCCCGCCCCTTGGCCAGAGGGGTCCGGAAATGACCGGTGCCCCGGGTCAGGTCCATCTGGAAGAGGTAGTAGGGGGTGACCCGGATGGCCAGGAGCCGGCGCCACAGCTCCAGGAGGACGGCCGGCTGGTCGTTGATCCCGGCCAGGAGGACCGTCTGGCAGCCCACCGGGATGCCGGCCTCCACCAGGAGCCGGCAGGCCCGGGCCGCCTCCGGCGTCACCTCCCGGGGGTGGTTGAAATGGGTGAAGAGATACAGGGGGCCGAAACGGGCCAGCGACCGGGCCAGGGCCCTCGTCACCCGGGCCGGCAGCGTGCATGGTACCCGGCTGCCGATGCGGATGATCTCGATATGGGGAATACGGCGCAATCCGGCCAGCACCCCGGCCAGACGGTCGTCCTCCAGAAGCAGCGGGTCGCCGCCCGAGACCAGCACATCCCGGATGGCCGCCGTGCGGGCCAGATAGTCCAGGCCGGCCCGGATGGTGGCGCCGGTGACCGCCAGGCGCGGCGAGCCCACCTTGCGGCGGCGGGTGCAGAAGCGGCAGTAGACGGCGCACTGGCTGGCCACCAGGAACAGGGCCCGGTCCGGGTAGCGGTGCACCAGATTGGGCACCGGACTCGCCCCCTCCTCGTCCAGGGGGTCCTCCTGGCCCATCGGATCCTCGAGCTCCCGGGCATCCGGCACCACCTGCTCCCAGAGGCCGTCCCCGGGGCCGGTGAGAAGGCCCAGGTAGTACGGGTTGATGCGCAGGGGAAAGCGTGCGGCCGCCGCACGGAGCCCCGGCAGGTCGAAGCGAAAACGGCGCTCCAGGTCGGCGGGTCGGGTCAGGCTCTTGGCGAGAAGGCTTTTCCAGGAGGGCATGGCGGCCGCGGTCGGCATGGGACAGCCAGGCGACCAGGGGAGGTGCGGGTCTGGCCGAAAACGCTGCCGGAGCCTAAAGCATCCGCCAGGGGAATGCAAGGCTTGGCGCCGGAAACGACACGCCGGTGGAGGACCTCAACAGGAGGAGGGAGCGCAAGGGGCCGGCCGGCCGCCAGAGGCGGGCCGTCGGGAAACGGCCCGCCTGGCAGGACCAGACCTCAGGCCGATTTCGTGGAGTGCACCCAGATGAAGAAATCGAGCCGTTCCTGCTGCGCCGGGGTCAGGCTGCCAAACTGGATGCCCAGCCGGCGCAGGCCGGGCACCCTGGCCCCTGCCACATCCGGCAGCACGACCTCGTTGGCGGTGCGAAACGGTATGCCCTCCAGGTACAACCGGTCGTCGCCGTACAGAGAGCCGCGGCCGGTCTGGACCAGGGGCCAAAAGCCGGCGTCCCGATCCAGGATCGCCAGGCCCTGCAGACTCATGTCCACCACTTCCACGAAGCGGCCGCTTACCAGGAATTCCGCGTATTCAACTGCGTAGCGGGGATTCTGTCTCCTATCCGCCAGTGCCGCAACATTCATCGTCTCCCCCCTCCAGACGTGATCGATTGGCGTATCGTCCCCCCAGGTTGGATGCTCGTTCAGTTGCCTGGCCGAAGGCTTGTCTCCGTGTTAAGCTCGAACCGGCAGGCCGCACGGATTCGGCAATCCGACCGCTCTCACCTCCTTATGTCCAGGAATCGCTTGTGGGAAGGAACAGCATTTCCATTTCAGCCCGGCAGATTCAGAAATGTCAAGAGAGAAGATGCGGATCGCTCGGCTTCGTTTTATGACGGCTGAGGAAGGGCCGCGGTAATCCCAGGGGGCCGGCACCGCTGGCTCCGGGACCGGTGTGCACGGCCGCACCAGCGGAGGGATCATGCCAAACAGCCATTGGCCAGCCTATCTGGGGCTCGCCGCAACCGGCGAGCTGACGGACCGCATCGCCCGGGCCCGGGAAGGATTGGCCGCCTGCAGCTTGTGCCCGCGGGCCTGCGGCAAGGATCGGACTGCCGGCGAGCTGGGGATCTGCCGCACTGGCCGGCGCGCCCTGGTCGCCAGCTGCGCCCCCCACTTCGGCGAGGAGGCGCCCCTGGTGGGCCGGGGTGGCTCGGGCACCATCTTCTTCACCAGTTGCAACCTCCTGTGCCGGTTCTGCCAGAACTACGAGATCAGCCATCTGGGGGAGGGGGTGCCGGTGAGCCCCGAGCAGCTGGCGGCCATGATGCTGGAGCTGCAGGGGCAAGGCTGCCACAACATCAACTTCGTCACCCCCAGCCATGTGGTGCCCCAGATCCTGGAGGCCCTGCCGGCGGCCATCGCCGGTGGCCTGCGCCTGCCTCTGGTCTACAACACCAGCGCCTACGACGCCCTGTCCACCCTGGCCCTTCTGGACGGGATCGTCGACATCTACATGCCGGACATGAAGTTCTGGGAGCCGGCCAGTGCCGGGCGCTGGTGCTCGGCCGCCGACTATCCGGAGCGGGCCCGGGCGGCCATCGCCGAGATGCACCGGCAGGTGGGCGATCTGGTGCTGGACCCGAGCGGCCTCGCCCGCCGGGGCCTCCTGGTCCGGCATCTGGTCATGCCTGGCGGTCTGGCCGAGACCCGGGAGATCGTTCGCTGGCTGGCCCGGGAGATCTCGCCGGACACCTACACCAATATCATGGATCAGTACCGGCCCTGCGGCACTGCCCGCCAGGATCCGGTGATCGGCCGGCCCCTGGACCAGGAGGAGTTTCACGAGGCCTTGCGGCTGGCCCAGGCCGCGGGTCTCAGGCGTCTGGACCAGCGGGACTGGCGGCAGATGCTGCGCTGGCTGCAGCTGTGAGGAAGGGGCGAGGCTGGGAGGGGAGAGGTGCCTGAGCTGCCCGAGGTGGAGACCATCCGGCGGGCTTTGGCGGCCGTGCTCCCCGGCCGTCTGGTGGAGCGGGCGCATGCCGGCCCTCTGCCTCTGCGGGCCCCCTGGCCCCGCCAGGCTCTCCGGCTGCGGATCCAGGGCCAGCGTGTCGAAAGCGTCGGTCGCCGGGCCAAACACCTCCTCCTGCGCTTCGCCAACCACGCCACCCTGGTGATCCACCTGGGCATGAGCGGCCGCCTGCTGCTGGTGGGCCAAGGGGTGCCACCCGGGCGCCACGTGCATCTGCGCCTCCAGCTCGACTCTGGCCAGGAGCTGCGCCTGGTCGATCCCCGCCGCTTCGGCTCGGTCCAGGTCCTGGATGGCGTCGTCCGGACCGAGGCGGCGGCCTTTGCCGGTCTCGGACCTGAGCCGCTGGACCCCGACTGGGGCGCCTCTGCCCTGAGCAGCCCTGCCCGGGGCCGGCGCGGGCCGGTGAAGTCCTTCCTCATGGACGGCCGGGTGGTGGCCGGCATCGGCAACATCTACGCCAGCGAGATCCTGTTTGCGGCCCGCCTCCATCCCGAGCAGCCGGTGCCGACCCTGCCGCCGGCCGCCTGGGAGAGGCTGGCGCTGGCGGTGCGCCAGGTGCTGGCCCGGGCGGTGGCGGCCGGCGGTACCACCATCGCTGATTTCGTGGGGGCCGACGGCCAGGTGGGCTCCTTCCAGAACGAGCTGGCGGTCTACGGCCGGGCCGGCGAGCCCTGTCCCGCCTGCGGCACCCCCATCGCCAGCCAGCGGCTGGCTGGCCGCTCCACCTTCTTCTGTCCCTCCTGCCAGCGGTATCCAGGCTGAGCTCCCGGCAAGGCCGGTGGAGTAGAGTGGTCGCCGGGCGGGCGATGTCCATGCGACCTCTCAGAGAGGTCACCCGATTCGGCTCAGCCCTGAAGGGGCGTTCCATACCAGCCCAGGGCAACGCCCTGGGGGTACGGGCGCGAGGGTTGCGCCGGACATTCCCCGTGGCCGGGGTGGGGGAACGGTGCGCTGTTTACCCAGGGCAACGGGCGCTCCAGGGTTGTGGGGTGGCCGGGGCTGGGCTATGATGCGATTCCGGACGCCACACCCAGCCCAGCCGGTTGCTTCTCCCGCCATGAAGGTCGAACAGGAGCTTGCCATCAGCAATCGCCTCGGGCTGCACGTCCGGCCTGCCGGCCAGCTGGCTGCCGCGGCTGCCCGCTTCTCCGCCCGGGTCTGGATCTCCTGCGGGGATGCCGAGGCGGAGGCCACCAGCATCCTCGATCTCCTGACCTTGCAGTGCACCTGCGGCAAGACCGTCAAGCTGCGGGCCGAAGGCGAGGAGGCGGCGGCCGCCGTCGCCTGTCTGGCAGCGCTCATCACCAATCGCTTCGACGAGGAGTGAACGAGGTCATGGAGGATCGTACCCTCGCCTTGCAGGATGGACTCCTGGAGCACGGCATCGCCGTTTCCCCGGGCATGGCCGCCGGTCCGGTGCTGGTGCTCGATCGCCAGAAGAGCCCGGTGCCGCGGCTCCGGCTGGAGGCGGCTGCCAGGCCCGCCGAGGTGGCCCGGTTCGTGGCGGCCATCGAGCGGGTGCGCCAGGAGCTGGCCCGGGCCAAGGGCGAGCTGGAGGGCGATTACCCCGACTACGGCCGGGTGCTGGACAGCCATCTGCTCATCCTCCAGGATGCGGCCCTCTACCAGCGCACCGTGGAGCGCATCGAGACCGGCGGGGTGAACGCCGAGTGGGCCCTGGAGGAGACCCTGGCCGCGGTCCGGGAGCGCTTCGCGGCCATCGAGGACCGCTACATCCGCTCCCGGATCGAGGACGTGGAGCAGGTCGCCGAGCGGGTGCTGGAGGCCCTGGCCGGCAGTGACGCCCGGCCGCTGGCAGCGCCGGGCCAGCGGGTGATCCTGGTGGCCCGGGATCTGTCGCCCGCCGACACCTTTCGGCTGCGGCGGGAGCAGGTGATGGGGTTTGTTACCGAGGTGGGCGGCCGCACCTCCCATACCGCCATCCTGGCCCGGGCCCTGGGCATTCCGGCGGTGGTCGGTCTGGAGGCGGTCACCCGCCGGGTGAGCTCCGGCGAGCTCCTCATCCTCGATGGCATCGGCGGCAGGGTCATCCTCCGTCCCACCGACGATCAGGTGGAGACATACTTGCAGGTCCAGCGCCAGTACGAGCGCTACGGCGAGGAGGTGGCGCGCTTCGCCCATCTGGCCGCTGAGACCCGGGACGGGATGCGCCTGAAGGTCAAGGCCAACCTGGAGATGCTCTCCGAGGTGCCGTCGGCCCTGGAGCTGGGGGCCGAGGGGGTGGGGCTCTACCGTTCCGAATACTTCTACATGGGGCGGGCCCAGCTCCCGGACGAGGAGAGCCTCTTCCGGCTCTACCACGATCTCCTCACCTTCCTGGCCCCCTTTCCGGTCACCATCCGCACCCTGGACATGGGCGGCGACAAGCTTTCCCGCTGCTTCAACCACCCGCCGGAGCAGAACCCGGCCCTGGGCGTGCGGGCCATCCGCTTCTCCCTCTACGAGCAGGAGGTCTTCCGCACCCAGCTGCGGGCCATGCTCCGGGCCAGCGTCTTCGGCCAGCTGCGCATCATCTTCCCGATGATCTCCGGGATGCGGGAGATCCAGCTGGTGAAGGAGATCCTGGCCGAGGTGCGTGCCGAGCTGATCCGGGACGGGCAGCCGTTTGCGCCCGTGGTGCCCATCGGCATCATGGTCGAGGTGCCGTCGGCGGTGGCCCTGGCCGATGTGCTGGCCGGCGAGGTGGACTTCTTCAGCATCGGCACCAACGACCTCATCCAGTACGCCCTGGCCATCGACCGGGCCAACGAGCATGTGGCCCACATGTACGATCCCTTGCACCCGGCGGTGCTGCGCATGATCCGCCAGGTGGTGGAGGCCGGCCACCAGCGCGGCATCGAGGTGGGCCTCTGCGGGGAGATGGCCGGCGATCCCTTCACCTGCGCCCCCCTCCTGGGCCTGGGCCTGGACGAGCTGTCCATGAACCCCTTGTCCATCCCCTCCATCAAGCGTCTCATCCGGGGCTCCACGGCGGAGGACATGGTGCAGCTGGCCGAGGAGCTCTTGGATCTGTCCACCTCGGACGCGGTCCGACTGCGGCTGCGGGAGGTGCTGCCGCACCGCTTCCCCGAGGAGTTCGGCCCGCGCCCCGCTGCCTGGGCCAACGGCCGCCAGCTCTAGGCGCCACGAGGCCGATCGTGCGGGAACGGGATCTGGTGGCCGCCATCCGCCGGCGCTTCTCCCCAGACCCGGCCGGCGGTGGTCTGGTGCTGGGGATCGGTGACGACTGCGCCGTCTGGCGCTCCACCCCGGGCGCCCTGACCCTGGCCACCACCGACACCCTGGTGGAAGGGGTGCATTTCGACCGGGGCTGGCACCCGCCCCGCCTGCTGGGCCGCAAGGCGGCAGCGGCCAACCTCTCCGACATCGCCGCCATGGGCGGCCGTCCCTGCTGGGCCTTGCTCTCCCTGGGCCTGCCGCCGGACCTGGCCGACGACTGGATCACCGCCTTCCTGGACGGCCTCGGTGAGGCCCTGGCCGCGGCCGGGACGACCTTGGCTGGCGGCGATACCGTGGCCAGCCCCGGCGGGGTGACGATCACGGTCTGCCTGTTGGGGGAGGGCAGGGAGCCGGGGATCGTCCGCCGCGCCGGGGCCCGGCCCGGGGACCTCATCTGGGTAGGGGACCGGCTGGGGGCCGCGGGTGCTGGCCTGGCCCTCTGTCAGGCTGGCCTGGCCGACCGGCATCCGGAGTGGGCGCATCTGGTCGCCGCCCATCTGGATCCCGGCCACCAGGTGGCCCTGGGCCAAGCCCTGGCCGCCACCGGGCTGCTGACCGCGATGATGGATCTCTCCGACGGCCTGGCGACAGACTTGGCCCGTCTGGCCGAAGAGAGCGGTGTCGGTGCCGAGGTGGAGGCAGCCGCCGTGCCTCTGGCTGCTGGCCTTGAGGCGGCGGCGTTGGCCGTGGGCCGGCAGGCCTTGGACTGGGCTCTGGCCGCCGGGGATGACTACCGGCTGCTCTTCACTGCGGCGCCGGCGGCGGCGGAAGCGCTGGCGACTGCCGCCGCCCGTGCCGGCGCGACGATCTTCCCGGTGGGCCGCATCGTGCCCGGTCAGGGGGTGATGCTCCTGGAAGGCGGAGGCCGCCGGGAGATCAGCCACCAGGGCTTCGAGCATTTCGCGGCTGGCCCGGGGCCAGGCGTCATCGGGGTGAGACCAGCGACGAGGAGATGAACGTGTCACGAAACCCTTTCGTGGACGAGCTGATCGAGCGGATCCGTCTGGGTGAAGATTCGACGGCTGCCGAGCCACCGGCGGAGGCGAGGACAGGACAGGGATGACCCAGCTCCCCTTCCACCTCGTCTCCGACTTCCAGCCAGCCGGGGACCAGCCCCAGGCCATCGCCGCCCTTTCCCAGGGCCTGGCGGCCGGCGTCCGGGAGCAGGTGCTCCTGGGGGTCACCGGCTCGGGCAAGACCTTCACCATGGCCCAGGTCATCGCCCGCCAGGCGAAGCCGGCCCTGATCCTGGCCCCCAACAAGACCCTGGCGGCGCAGCTGTACGGCGAATTCAAGGAGCTGTTCCCGGACAACGCGGTGGAGTATTTCGTCTCCTACTACGACTATTACCAGCCCGAGGCCTACATCCCGTCTTCCGACACCTACATCGAGAAGGACTCGTCCATCAACGACCACATCGACAAGCTCCGCCACTCCGCCACCCGCTCGCTGCTGACCCGGCCGGACGTGATCATCGTCGCCTCGGTCTCCTGCATCTACGGCCTGGGCTCGCCGGAGGAGTACCAGGCCATGCACCTCTTCCTCACCGAGGGCCGGGACTGCCCGCGGGAGGAGATCGAGCGCCGCCTGGTGGCCATGCTCTACGAGCGCAACGACATCGCCTTCGAGCGGGGCAGCTTCCGGGTGCGGGGCGACAGCCTGGAGATCTTCCCGGCCTATGAAGAGGAGCGGGCGATCCGCATCGAGCTCTTCGGCGACACCGTGGAGGCGATCCGCCTCATCGACCCGTTGCGGGGGGTGAGTCTGGGCCAGGTGCGGGAGCTGACCGTCTTTCCCAACAGCCACTACGTCACCAGCCAGGAGCGGCTGGCCGAGGCCGTCCGCTCCATCAAGGCCGAGCTGGGGGAGCGGCTGGCTGTGCTGGAGGGCGCCAACCGGCTGGTGGAGGCCCAGCGTCTGGAGCAGCGCACCCTCTTTGATCTGGAGATGCTCCAGGAGATCGGCTACTGCCACGGCATCGAGAACTACAGCCGGCATCTCACCGGCCGAGCTGCCGGCGAGCCGCCGCCTACCCTCCTGGACTACTTCCCCCGCGATTTTCTCCTTGTCATCGACGAGAGCCACATCACCGTCTCCCAGGTGCGGGGCATGTTCCGGGGCGACCGCTCCCGGAAGGAGACCCTGGTGGAATACGGCTTCCGCCTGCCGTCCGCCCTGGACAACCGGCCCTTGACCTTCGAGGAGCTCGACGCCCGCATCCACCAGGTGGTCTATGTCTCAGCCACCCCGGGCGAGCATGAGCTGACCCGCACCGGCGGCGCGGTGGTGGAGCAGCTCATCCGGCCCACTGGCCTCATGGACCCCGAGATCGTGGTGCGGCCGGCGGAAAGCCAGGTGGATGATCTGCTGGCCGAGATCCGGGAGCGCTGCGCCCGGAAGGAGGCGGTCCTGGTCACCACCCTGACGAAAAGGATGGCCGAGGACCTGACCGAATACTACGACAACCTGGGGGTGCGGGTGCGCTACCTGCACTCGGACGTCAAGACCCTGGAGCGCATGGAGATCATCCGGGATCTGCGAAAAGGGGAGCTCGACGTGCTGGTGGGCATCAACCTTCTGCGGGAGGGGCTGGACATCCCGGAGGTCTCCCTGGTGGCGATCCTGGATGCGGACAAGGAGGGCTTCCTGCGCTCGGAGCGCTCGCTCATCCAGACCTGCGGCCGGGCAGCCAGGAACGTTCGCGGCACCGTCATCCTCTATGCCAGCCAGCCCACCCCGTCCATTCGGCGCACGGTGGCCGAGACCAACCGCCGGCGGGCCATCCAGGGGGCCTACAACCGGGAGCATGGCATCACGCCCGAGACGGTGCGCTCCCGGATCAAGGACATCACCGCCTCGGTCTACGAGCAGGACTACGTGACGGTGCCGGCGGCAGTGGCCGAGCCGGCGGCTGGCTACGGCTCCCTGGCCGAGCTGCGGCGGGAGATGGCCCGCCTGGAGCGGGAGATGTATGCCGCGGCCGAGAAGCTGGCCTTCGAGGAGGCGGCGGTCAAGCGGGACCGGCTGCAGGCCCTCAGGAAGCAGGAGCTGCAATGGCTCTAGAGCACGGCAGCCTCGGCCATCGCCTGGCCCGGACCCTGGTGCCGCCCCTCTTCTGGGGCCTGGCCCGGGGCCTCGATGTCACCTGCCGCTGGCAGGAGGATCGGTTGCCGGCCATGGCCACCACAGCCAACGGGCGGCCCTTCATCGCCGCCTTCTGGCACTACAGCCTCCTGCCCATCCTCATGCAGGCCCGCCGCCGCCACCGCTGGGTGGCCATGGTCAGCGCCAGCGCCGACGGCGAGTTTGCGGCCCGGATCCTGCAAAGGATCGGCTGTGCTGTGGTGCGGGGCTCCGGCGGCCGGGACAAGGGTGGGGTGGCAGCCCTCAAGGCCATGGTCGGGCAGATGGCGGATGGCCGCTCGGCGGCCATCGTTGCCGATGGCTCCAAAGGCCCGGCCCGCCAAGTCCAGGCTGGGGTGATCGTCCTGGCCAGCCACACCGGTCTGCCGATCCTGCCGGTGGCCGCAGCCGCCTCCCGCTTCACCACCCTGGGCAGCTGGGACCGGACCCTGCTCCCGGCGCCCTTTTCCACCATCGCCCTGGTGGCCGGCGAGCCCCTGTCCGTGCCCGGGCATCTCGACGCCACCGGCCGGGAGCACTACCGCCAGGACCTGGAGGCCCGGCTGAACGGCGCCTACCAGGAGGCCTGGGCCCGCTTCGGCCGCCAGGGGCACAGCCCGGACGGCTGAAGTGGGGCGCGCCGGTTGTCCCAGAGCCGGCGCGGATTCTTCTTGCCGAATCCGCGCCAGGACGTTTATAGTGACCCCCGGTCACAAGAACCGCACCCCAATCCTTTTCAGGACCCTCATCATGCAGACCACCCATCGTTATCGATGAGCGAGCCGGCGGCCGCCGGTCGGCCCGGTCC
>JBFMBH010000008.1 GCA_040755095.1 Thermodesulfobacteriota bacterium | reverse complement strand
CCCCCTGAGCTGCCTGGCGCTCACTGCAGTCCTGTTTGCCGCAGCTTTCGTGGTTTACCTCAAGTACGCAGCCCTGGCTCCCGAGGACAAGGCCCTTCTGGCTTCCTATTTCGGGAAGGCCAGAAGTCCGCGGTTTCAGGCAGCGCTCCGCTATATTCTTTCCTGAACGTGCCTGACCAGTTCCGCTTCCTTTGATCTGGAGGGCGATCCCCCAATAAGGCTTGAAGATGGGAATAGTTACTCGTCCGGTCGTGTGGCTGTCCCTGGTCCTGGCTGCCGGGCTTGCAGTGGTGCAATGGCCGAACCTCCGGGATCTCGCTACTTACGGCGCGACGCGGGTGTTACCTCTCGAGGAGCGGCTGTTTGCCGCCGGCAAGTATCAGCGGCGGGTGGCTGCGCACCGCGCCGAGTCTTTTTCGGCCGATCAACCACTGGTGGTGTTCCTCGGCGACAGCCTGACCCAGAACTTTCCCCTGGAGCGCCTCCTCCGGCAGCCCGGTCTTGTCAACCGGGGGATCAGCGGCGATACCACGCGGGGCGTTTTGCAGCGACTGGATACCCTGCCCAACGGATCGTCGAACGACGTCTGCTTCCTGATGATTGGCTACAACGACCTCAAATACCGGGCCGACTCGGAGATCCTGGCCAACGTCCGTCGTTTGGTCGAGGCCTTGCTGGCCCGCGCTGGGGAAAAGGGGACGGCAAGCGTGGTGGTCCAGAGCATCCTGCCGGTGGCGTCCCGCCGCAGCTGGGCCAACCAACGGATCCGGCGGCTGAACGAGGGGCTGGCCGCACTGTGCCAAGAGCGTGGGCTGCAGTTTTTAGATTTGCACTCAACGTTCTTGAACGTCGGCCAAGGCGGCATCGATCCGGCACTTACCGAAGGCGGAGTGCACCTTAATGACGAGGGCTATCGGCGCTGGGCCAAAGGGGTCGCACCCCTGGTCAAGGCGGTGCTGGCTGGACCGGAGGCCAAGACGCCATGAACTTGCGCAAGGCGAGGAACGACCTGGGTAAGCTCCTGAGGAGGATAGTGGTAGCCTACTACCGACTCATGGGGGTGGAGGTCGGGAAGGGGGTGTTCATCAGCTTGGGGGCTTCTCTGGATGTCCGTCGCGGCCATCTCAAGATCGGCGACGGTGTTAGTATCACCGATGGCTGCAAGCTGCTTTCTCACGACAGGACGGCTGCACGACTCCGTCCCGGGGATTCCGGGGCGCGGACCACGGTGATCGGCCCCCGGGTCTTCATCGGCATGAACTGCGTGGTGCTGCCCGGGGTAACCATCGGCGAGAACAGCATCATCGGGGCTGGCACGGTGGTGAGCAAAGACGTGCCTCCCGGATCGGTGGTGGTGGGCCAGCGCATGCGTATCATCAAGCGCTTCGATGAGACGACCCAGACGTGGCGACGGCACGAGGAGGAGATCTGAGCTCGTCCTATTCCCTTGCCGCCAGCCCCAACAGCGCCGCCGCCACCTGCTCCTGGTCCTCTTTGCGCAGATACGGGTGCATGGGCAGGCTGAAGATCCGGCGGGCGTGGTCCTCGGCCACCGGGAAATCGCCCGGCCGGTAGCCGAGGTTGGCCAGGGCCGCCTGCCGGTGCACGGGCAGGGGGTAGTGGATGGCGTAGGGGATGGTCGCGGCCGTAAGGGCGGCCAGGGCCGCGGATCTCGCCTCCTCGCTGGCGGCAAGGAGCGAGTACTGGGCCCAGGCCGAGCGGCGATCCGCCGGCACGGCCGGCAGGACAAAGGCGTCGCCGGCCGGTGCCAGCAGCTCCTGATAGCGGTCCGCCGCCGCCTGCCTGAGCTCCAGCTCCTCCGGAAAGATCTCGATCTTGGCCAGGAGCACCGCGGCCTGCAGGGTATCGAGACGGCCGTTCAGGCCCAGGCGGATGTGCTCGTAGCGGTGGCTGCCCTTGCCGTGCTGGCGGATGGAATCCAGGTCGGCCGCCAGGGCCTCGTCGTCGGTGAAGCACATGCCGGCATCGCCGTAGGCGCCCAGGGGCTTGGCCGGGAAGAACGAGGTGCAGCCCACCAGCCCCTGCCGGCAGCTCCGCTCCCCCCGCAGCTCGGCACCGAAGGACTGGGCCGCATCCTGGACCACCGCCAGGCCGTGCTGCTTGGCCACCCTCCCCACGCCATCGTAGTCCGCCAGCACCCCGAAAAGATCCACGGTCAGCACTGCCCGGGGCTCCAGGCTCAGTGCCTGGCGCGGCAAGGGATGGCGGCGGGCATCCGCCGTCTCCAGGGCCAGCACCGCCTCTTCCAGGGCGCCGGCGGAGAGATTCTGGGTCGCCGGGTCGATGTCCACAAAGACCGGCACGGCCCCCAGGAGGCGGATGACCTCCGCGGTGGCGAAGAAGGTGAAAGGGGTGGTGAAGACCGCGTCGCCGGGACCGATCCCCAGGGCCATGAGGGCCATGAGCAGGGCGTCGGTGCCGGAGGCGCAGCCGATGGCGTGGCGCACGCCCACGAACTCGGCTAGGCGCCGCTCCAGGGCCGCCACCTCAGGGCCCATGATGTACTGGCCGTGGTCGAGCACGGCCCGGAGATTGGCCTCGATGGTCTGGCGCAGGCGGCGCTGCTGGGCGGCAAGATCGATGAATTGCATAGGCTCAGGGTAGTTCCTCTGGAGGAGGGATAACAAAGGGGCGGGACACGCCGGCTCGACAAGACAAGCGCCTCTCCGGCGGTGGCTGGTGGACAGGTTGTCCAGTGCCCTTGTTCCGGAGGGCATCATCCCAGTCGCGGTCAGCTGTGGCCCTGGTCATATCCGTCTGGCCTCGGCCCTGATCCGCTGGCCGATGCCCGGCTTCAGGGCGCTGGCCAGAACCAGGTCCACCTTCACCCCCAGGCGATCGGTCAAATAGTTCTCCATCTCCACGAACTGGAACAAGGAAGGGGGGGTTCGGAACGTGACCAATAGATCGAGGTCGCTGCCTGGGTGCTCTTCACCTCGAACCGTGGAGCCGAAGAGATCCATGGTGGCAAGGTGATAACGCTGCGTCAGATAGGGCATCTCCTGGCGCAGCCGGGCCAGAATGTCCGGATGGTCTTGGTCCATGCTCACCCCTCGCGTAACGTGGCCATCATTAGTACGCGCTTGGTCTCAGTTGTCAAACGGGCCCGGCCCAGGCTCCCGAGCGAACGGCACCCCCGGCGCCCAGGTGCCGCCGCGTCCGCTCGATTGGTCCGGCCGCTCTCCGTCTGATACCGAACAACTAACGCGATCTCGACGCCCTGACCGCGTCCACCAGATCACGGGTCGTGACCGAAGTTTTGACCCCGGGAACATCAAAAGGTGACACGGGAGTCTTCTTCAAGAAAAGAGAGAAGATCTCTCCGCCCTTGCGCTTGATGACCACCTCTTCTTCGCGGGCAATATCCAGGAGACGCGACAACTGCTGTCTGGCCTCGGAGTATGTGTAGACCTTCATTCTAGACCTCCAGGATCTTGATGCCGATCTTGACGCCTACCGTTCGCAAGTGACGATCAAGAGTCAACAATGGGCAGCGAAATCCTGCTGCGCATTCGAGAAAGTATGCATCATAGGCATATATGCCGTGGTTTGCGGCGGCGAGCAAAGCGTCTTCGATATCGACAGGCTTCAAATCAACAGGAATAGACCGACAGACAGCCCAGGCTGCCAAGGCTTCATCTCGGGACATTCTCTTTCGCTTCACCAGAGCAGACAGGGCGTTGCCAATTTCGAAGGGCAGGATTGCCGGAGCGATCAGTTCGTGACCAACGGTTCGGGCAATGATCGCACTCCTTTCCGGCTCATTAAGCGCCACCGCCAAGAAAACATTGGTATCAGCAACGATCTTCATGTCCGCATTGTACGTGCTGGGTCGGTTTTGTCAAACGAGCACCCCCATCGGACTCATGTGCTGCCCCCCAACTTCACAAACGCGCCGGCGCTTCGGAGGCAGCCGAGGATCTCCTGCTCCAGACGATACTGGCAGCTCTGCACCGGGCCGGTGGCCTGGTCCAGGCGCGCCCAGCCGGTGGGCGCCAGCCGGGCATGGATGGCGCCGCAGTTGTAGCCCAGGCAGAAGACCGGCTTGACCAGGAGGCGGCAGCCGCCGGCAGCCAGGAAGGGGCAGCCGCCGTCGGCGCCGGGCGCGAGGCGTATCTCCGCCCCCAAGAGGCGGTTGAGGAGGAGCAGGATGACATCGGCGGCCTCGCCCATCTCGGCGCTGCAGCAGCCGCCTCCCGGTCGGGAGCCGCAGGCGGCGCACAGGCCGGGCAGTCCGAGATCGGTCATGACCTGGGCGAGGGCTGTCAGATGATCGGCCAGCTCGGCCAGGCCTGCCAGGCCGCTGCCGGCCGCGGCCCATTCCGCCCGGGCCCAGGGCAGCAATGCCTCCGCCTGGCGCAGCTTGTCGGCCAGGGGGGCTTCGTCCAGGCGGGCCAGGCGGGATGGAAGGCTCATCGGCGACACCGGGCGGGCTGCTCCAGCAGCCACAGCACCCAGCCGTCCTCGCGGAGGCGGCGCCGGCAGCAGACGCCGGCCGGCAGGGCGGCCAGCAGGTCCGGCTCCATTTCACTGCGGAATCCGGACAGGATGTGCCAGCGGGCCTGCCAGAAGGCTGGCCGGGCCATGAGGGCCAGGAGCAGCTCCCGGTAGAGGTTGGCCACGATCAGGTCGGCCTCTTGGACAGGCCAGGTCTGGCGCAGGTCCACCTGCCGGACCCGGACCCGGCCGGCGACGCCGTTTCGGGCGGCGTTGGCCCGGGCCACGGCGCAGGCCAGGGGGTTGTGGTCGAAGGCCTCCACCGTGAGGTCGGGGTGGCGGAAGGCAGCGGCCACGGCCACGATGCCGGTGCCGGTGCCCAGATCGGCCAGGCGTCGCACCCCGCAGCCGGGATCGGCGAGCAGCTCCAGCACCAGGGTCAGGCAGCACCGGGTGGTGGGGTGGCTGCCGCTGCCGAAGGCAACCCCCGGATCGAGCCGGATATCCGCCGGCCCCTCGGCCCAGACCGGCGCTATGGCAAGGCCAGCCACCGAGAATGGCGTGAGGGGCCGGCCCGCCTCCCAGTCCTGGTAGTCCAGGTCGGCGCGGTAGGTCACGGCCGCGCCGCTGGCTTGGCACAGGGCCTCGACCAGTGCCTCCTTGGGCTGGTGGAAGAAGAGCACGGTGTGGCCGTCCTCCTCCCAGACGCCAATGAGGTCCGGATCGTCCACCGCCGGCAGGCCGATCCGGTCCAGAAAGGAGATGTGCAGGCGCTGGTAGCGCTCGTAGGGTGGACGGAGCATGGCGAAGAGCTCTCGATGACGCCGGAAACGGTGCTCGGCTCGGCACGGCCAGGCGCGGCCGGCAGCATACCCCGGGGGCGGCCGGCGAGCAAGGGCCGGGGAACGGATCAGGGGCCTTCGGTCAGGGTCAGGACCAGCTCGGCCCGGCAGCCGGACACCCCGCCGGTGGCGGTGGCGGCGAGCAGCGCGGGCAGCCGTCGCAGCCGCTCCGGCGGCAGGCCGGACACCTCCAGCAGGAAGGTGCGTACCGCCTCGGCCCGGTCCTCGGCCAGGCGGATCAGCTCCGGCTCGCCGATCGGCCGCCGGCGGGGCGCTGGCCCCTCCTGGGCGGCAGGGGCGGCGCGGTCCTGCTCCGGATCCGCCAGGCCACGGACGGTGAGAAGAAGACGCGGCCGGCCGGCCAGCATCTCGCCCAGCCAGGTCAGCTGCGCCAGGGCGATGTCATCGAGCAGGGCCGCGCCCGGGGCGAAGCCCACCCGCTGGCGGGCCGATGGATCGTCGCTGTCCAGGCCGCCGGCCGGCAGGAGGGCGAAGGGCGACACGGCCGCCTTGAGCACCTGGCTGCGGGCGGCCCTGAGGGCAGCCTGGACCAGGGGCAGCGGCTCCTGGCCGGCAATGGTCCGGACCGCGACTGGTATCCGGGTCACGCCCTCGGCATCGGTCCAAAGGGCCAGGGCCAGCGGCAGGGGCAGGGCGTGGCCCCGGTGATCGCTGGGGTGAAGCTCCAGGCCGGTGGCGGCGATGGACAGCTCCCGCCAGAAGCCGTCCGGGCGCGCGCCGAACGAAACTGTCATCTCCGCCCGCGCGCCGGCAACGGCCAGCGGCAGCTCCCGCTCCACCCAGGGTGCCAGGGCAGCGAGGTCCCAGTCCGTTACCTCCAGGCGGCCGGCCAGCTCCGGTCCACCCTCCGGCCGGGTGATCTGGCCCTGGCACCGGAGTGCGGCCCCGGGGGCCAGCCGGCCCTGGGCGAAGAAGCCGGTGACCGCCCCAGGCTGGCGCGTCAGGTTGTCGGCCGAGGCCGAAAGGCCCTCCACGGTCATCTTCAAGGCCGGCTCCAGGCGCTGGTCGGTCACGGTCAGGGTGCCGTCCTCCACCTCCAGGTGGGAGACGGTCACCGGCAGCTGGGGGGCAGCGGCTGGCGGAGGAAAGAGCCCGGTCGCCGCGCTGCCGGTGGTGCTGGCCGGCCATTGCAGCCGGGGGGCACGGATGGCCAGACGGCTGATAGCCAGGGCTGGCGGTCGGCTGTGGACGACGATCCCCTCGGCCACGCCTTCCTGCCAGGCGAGGAGGGGACCGTCCGGGCCCGCCGCTGCCGTGGCAGTGGGACCGAGACGGGCCTGGCCGGCAAAGGCGCAGATCCGGCCGCCGGCTGCAGCGGGCGAAACCGACAGCTCGCCCTGGGCATCGAGTCGGGCCTGGCTGATCCCCGGGCGCCACCAGCCGGCGAACAGCTCCGGCCGCGCCGCCAGATCCAGGTCCGCCACCTCGAGCCGGAAGCGGCCGCTGGCCAGGGACGGGTCGGTCTCGCCTTCCAGGCGCAGGCGGCCGCCCTGCAGTGTGCCGGCCACCCGCAGGGTCATGGGGGTCCCGCCGGACGCGGACAGGGGGCCCAGCTCCAGGGTCGCCGCCTCAAGGAACCAGGGTGGGAGGCTCTCGCTATCGCTCACCAGGACCCGAATAGCGGCCGGCGACAGCGTCAGGGACTGGCCCTGCAGACGCCAGCCGGGCAGGATGCAGGCTGGCCATGGATCTTCCCCTGAGGCGAGGCTGCCGGCGGCCGGCCGCCAGTCCAGGGTGAGATCGCCGCCCTGGGCGGCCAAGTCCCCGAGGTCCAGGATCCCGTCGCTGCCCAGGCGGCCGTTCTCCATCCGGGCCGCCGGCAGGTGCAGCCAGGCCTGGCCGGCCCTGGTCGCGGTCAGGTCCGCGAGGTCTGCCGTCAGATCGGCCAGCTGCCAGAAGGGTTGGCCATCGCTGCCAGCGGTCATGGTCAGGTGGCCAGTCGCAGTGGCCGCCCCGGTGACACGGGGGCCGGCGTCATCCGGCCCCGGCACCAGCATGGCCAGAGGCAGACCGGAGGCGGCGAGGTCGGCCGCCAGCCGGAACGGCTGCCGGCGGACCTCACCGGTCAGGGTCACGGCCAGGCCGGCCTCCGCGCCGGCCGCCAGCGTCACCTCGGCCGGGGCGGCCGGGTCCGCGCGCAGACCCCGGAGGCCCAGGTGGAGATGAGAGAGGATGGCCTGGCCCCCGGGATCGAGCAGGGAGCCGTCCTGCAGGTGGACCTCATCGGCCACCGTCCCGGCCCACAGGACGGCAGCCGGCAGGGCCTTGTGGGCCGCATCCAGGGCGGTCTGGTCGCCGGCTGCGGCGGCCGGCAGCTGCAGTTGCGGCTCCTGCCAGTCCAGCCTGGCAAGACGCCAGGCGGCGGCCAATGGCCGCCAGTCATCCACCATCGCCTGGCCAGCCGCCGCTGTGAGCCAGGGCCGGCCCTGGCGGTCGCTGATGGCGGTGCGACCCAGCCGGGCCCGCACCGCCAGGGACAGGGAGCCCAGGCGCCCGGGCGCCAGCGGCAGCCGGCAGACCAGATCCAGGTCGGCCTGGCCGGTCCAGGAGCCGGACTCCCGGCGGCCAGCCGGCAGCAGCGGGGAGAGGAGGCCCAGATCGAGGCCGGTGATGCCACCGCGGAAGAGGAGATGCTGGGGATCGGCCGGCTCGGCCGGCAGGGTGGTCAGGGTCAGGGGCCGGCCGGCCAGGCTGGCCGCAAGCCGGCCCTGGGCCCGGCGGGAGCCGAGGCCGGCCAGGGCCAGCTCCTCAATCTCCAGCACCAGGCCCTCCGGCCCCTGGGCGGGCAGCACGGTCAGCCGGCTGTGGCGGACCGCCAGCTCGCCCAGGGCCGGCAGCGGCCAGGGCAGAGGCAAGCGGTCCTGGCCGGATGGCAGCCGGATGGCAGGCAGGATCGTCCCGGAGGGCTGCTGCTGGCAGGCCAGGCGCAGGTCGTCCAGCTCAAGCCGGGTACGGGGCCGGCCGGCAAGCACCGAGCGCCAGTCCAGCTCCAGGACCAGGGACCGGAAAGCGAGGGCCGACATGCGGCCGGCGGCCGCCGGGGCGCCGATCCGGCCGCCCGTGAGCCGCAGGCGCAGGGCAAGAGGATCAAAGGCGGCGTAGTCCAGGGACACCGGCTGCCGGAGAAGCCCTGCGAGCCGGGGCGGCCCGGCCTGGGTCAGGAGCCAGGGCACGGCGAGGCCCAGGCCCAGAAGGCCGAGCCCGGCCAGGAGGACGAAAAGGGCGGCTACGGAAAGGCCCCGGTGCCAGGGATGGCGGCGGATGCGGCGGTTCGGGGTCCGCCGGCGGCCGGGCGAGACCGGCGGTGGACCGCCGCCGAGGGCCGTGGTGGTGCGGGAATCCTGGGACGGGGTAGGGGACATGGGGAGGCCGACCAGAGGTTTCGATGTGCCGCCGCGGGCGCCAAGATGGCGGCTGAGCATGCCCGGGGGGCGGGGCCGCATTTCATCCTTGGCAAGCTGCGGTGGATCTTGTTAAGGTAGCAAGAATACTCTGAAAGCTTTTGACTGCAAACTCAGTGGGTTACAGGTGCGATCATCATGAAGATCTCCCAGGAGCCGGAAAGAGGACCCGAGGAGCGACGGCGGCACACCCGGGTGCGCAAGGATCTCAAGGTTCGTTTTTCGCCCTTGTGGGACCTTGGGGCCGAGTCCTGGTCAGGAGAGGGGGTGGTCGTCGATCTTGGCGGCGGGGGCCTGCGCTTCCTGACCGCCCGGGATGTCCGGCAAGGCATGCAGCTCATTCTCCGGATGGAGTTTCCCGGCTGGGCCGAGCAGGAGGACGACTGGCAGCCGCGGCCAAGCCAGTCCGAGATCGGCGTTCTCAAGGTTATCGGCCAGGTCCTGCGGGTGACGGCCAGCGGGCAGCAGAATGGTCACGCCGAGGTGGCGGTGCGCTTTTCCGGCCGGATCCGGCTGTAAGCCATCGAGGCGTATGGGCGGGGAGACAACCCGAGGGGGGAGGGTGCAGAACATGCCTGCGGCGAACAAGCCCGAGGTCTTCCTGGAGATCACCTCCGGCTCCTTCCGGATCGCGACCACCGATGTGATCTACCACATCACCGTGGTGGCCGAGCAGGAGTCCAGCGCCACCCGCGTCGTGGAGCGGATCCTGGCCGCTGAGCCCCCGGCCGCGCCGCCGCCGGTCCCACCGCCACCGCCGCCTGCTCCGGCTCCCGAGCCCGAGCCGACCGGCTTTGCCGAGGAGTCCTATTACAAGGACATCTCCACCGATCTCTACCGGGACATCGGCGGCCTGGCGCGCAAGCTCTCCAGCACCCTCATGACCATCCCTGCCGAGGACCGGCGGCTGAAGCGGGCCCAGCTGGACGAGGCCGGTGACAAGCTGGAGACCGCCAAGAGCCAGCTCAAGGACATCGTCGAGATGACCGAGCGGGCCACCATGGAGATCATGGACTCGGTGGAGAAGATCCAAAGGGAGACGATCGCGGCCCGGGATCTGCTCTCCCATCTCAAGGACCACCACGCCTTCCGGGATCAGGAGCTGCCCGAGGGCGAGCTTTATGCCGTCGCACCGGTGCCATCGTCCCTGGGGACGGAGCTGGCGGAGCTGCGGGGCCTGGCGCAGGAAGCCAGGGGCATCATCGCCTCCCTGCGCACCCCCGGCGAGCCGGCGGCTCCCATGCCCGCCGCCGACCGCCTGGATTTCCAGCTGGATGTCATCTTCCAGACCCTGTACGAGTTCTGCACCAACGAGGGGGTCAAGAAGCATCTCAGCACCGCCCGCCAGAAGGCGGCGGAGATCTTCGTGACGGAGACCTTCCAGGGCGGCATGAATGCCGTGGCCGCAGGAATGGCTCCCGACGGGGACAACTTTCTGAACATCCCCCTGGACAGCCTGCTGGATGTGCTGGCCGAGGCCTGCCAGGCGGAGGCCTTCCGCAAGCTGGTGGGCAAGATGAAGGAGAACCGGGCCTCCATCTTCCTGGACAGCACCCTGCCTATCGAAATGCCGCCCCTGGTGCCGGCCGCCGGCCAGATGGCGGCGGCAGCCGAGGAGGGCATCCAGGCCTCGGACAGCCGCCTCCAGGACCTGGATGACCTTCTGGGGCGCAGCCTCAAGCGATTGGCCGGCATGATCGACCGGGAGGCGGTGGGCAGCGAGTCGGCTCCCGCCACCTTCGCCTACGCGCCCATGACGCGGGAGGCGCGGGACGAGATCCTGGACAAGGTGGGGGCGGCCTTCGGCATGGTGGCCGGCATCAGCGAGGATGTGGCCCGCATCCTCGAGACCTTGAGCTTTCAGGATCTGTCCGGCCAGCAGATCATGAAGATCATCAAGCTGCTGACCGATTTCGAGGTCCAGCTCCTGGCCATCGTCGTCTCCTTCGGCTCCCAGCTCAAGAACCGGGAGCAGAACCGGGGCCTGACCGTGGAGGAGAGCAAGGCCCTGGCCCAGAAGGACGTGGACGACCTCATGGGCGGTCTGTCCGGCGAGGCCGTGGGGGAGAAAGGGATCCTGGACCAGGACACCGTCAACCGGATGCTGGCCGGGATGGGGTTCTGAGCCGAGGGCAGGCCGGTCCTGGGCGGAGGATCCGGGGCACCGCCGGCTCGCCCGGTGGCGGGCCGCCGCCAGCGCAGAAAGACCGAGCTGTTGGCTGGGTTGAGTAGGCTTGCCCTTGATTGGGCGCGGGGGCGGCTGTTCGTCAACCCGGAGGATTTCCGGATTGCTGAACAGATTTTCCTGAAATCCGGAACGTTCTGAATCAGCTGGCCAATCCCAGGTGCTGGCTCACGGCCTGGCTGGTCTGATAGTCCAGAAACGCCACCCCGGCCTGGAAGGTACCGTCGGGGACCCGATCGGCCCAGCGGATCTGCCCCAGCCCCTGGAAGGCAGGCCGGGCGAACCCCTCACCGAAGGTGAACAGCACCATCTTCTCCGCCGGCAGCGAGGTGGGGGTCTCGACCCGCATGCCGCCGATGGACAGATCCACCGTATGGGCCTGGTCAGCGAGGATCTGGCCCTGGCCGTTCCCATTGGCGGCGGCAAGAGCAACGCTCACCCGGCTGGGCAGCCGGGGGTAGCGGCGCCGGCCGTCGGTGAACAGGATGCCCCGCTCCTCGGCCCGGGCCCGCTGCAGCTCACAGCTGCGGCGGAAATGCTTGCAGGAGGCGAACTCGAGCGTGCGGCAGAAGGCGTCGATGTGGTCCGGCAGGGGGATGAACACCCCGGCACCGGTCATCATACAGTCATGGCGGCGGAGGTCCCAGTACGGGCAGCAGTCCTTCATGGTCGGTCCCCCGGTGGAATGCGGCACGGCATGCGCTCTTGTGGCGGCGGGCCTGTCATCGCCATGGTGGCGATACGACGTTTGTCTGGGTCAACAAGGTTTGCAAGTGCCATGCCGGTTGCTACCACTTGACGCTGTACCGTTTCAGCTTGTCGTAGAGGACCGTCTTGCCGATGCCGAGCATCTCGGCCGCGGTGTGAACCCGGCCGCTGCACTTGGTGATCGCCGCGGTCAGAATCCGTTTCTCCAGTTCGCCCAGGGAGGTCTTGAGGGGCCGGGAGAGGAGCTCGGAATCGTCCATCTGCACGGCTGGACGGCTGGCCGCAGCGCTGGGCGGTGGCGAGAAGACCAGATCCCGCTCGGTGAGGGTGCTGCCGCGGGCCAGGATCAGGGCGCGCTGGATGACATTCTCCAGCTCCCGGATGTTGCCCGGCCAGTCGTAGGCCAGGAGGCGGTTGATGACCTCCATGGGGACGAAATCGATATTCTTGCTGAAGTCCTTCCGGTACTTGCGCACGAAGTGTGAGGCGAGGGGAACAATGTCGTCCTTGCGATCCCGCAACGGCGGCAGGTGGATGTTGATGATGTTCAGGCGGTAGTAGAGATCCTCCCGGAACTCGTTTCGCATCACCTTGACCGGCAGATTGGCATTGGTCGAGGCGATCACCCGGACATCCACCAGGACCGTCTCCGAGGAGCCGACCCGCTGGATCTCACCGTTCTGGAGCACCCGCAGGAGGGCCACCTGCATCCGGGGGCTGATGTCGCCAATCTCGTCCAGAAAGATGGAGCCGCCGTCCGCGAACTCGAACTTCCCCTTGCGGCGGGCGGTAGCGCCGGTGAAGGCCCCCCGCTCGTAGCCGAAGAGGTCGCTCTCCAGAAGGCTTTCGCTCACCGCCGCGCAGTTGAACTTCAGGAACACCCGATCCCGCCGGGTGCTGTTGCGGTGGATGAGGTTGGCCACCAGCTCCTTGCCGGTGCCGGACTCGCCGGTGATGAGCACGGTGGCATCGGTGGCCGCCAGATTGCGAGCGATCTCCCGGATCTCCCGGATGGCACTGCTGTTGCCGATGAGCCCATCCTGCTCACCTTCGGCATCCAACTGGCTGCGCAGGACGTTCACCTCCTGGGCGAGCTGCAGGCGGATGCTTTCGCTCTCCTTGAGCTGGCTGATCTTCTTCTGGATGACCTCCTCCAGGTTGCTGTTGAAGGCTTCGATCTCCCGCTCCATCTGCTTGCGCTTGGTGACATCCCGCATGACCACCAGGGCCAGCACATCCCCCCGGTAGCCCTCGAAGCGCACCGCCGAATACTCCACGTCCCGATCGCCGAGGCACGTTTCCACCAGCTCGGCCCCCCGGGCCTCGGAGTCGATGAGGGTAAGCGGGCAGGGCTCGGGGCAGGGCTCGGCCTGGCCGTGCAGCGCGACGTGACAGAGCTGGCCGCGCATGGGCCCGAAGGCCGCCTGGGCACTCGGGTTCATGTACTCGATGACGTGGTCCTGGCTGATCAGAAACACCATCTCCCGCATGGCGCCCAGCAGCTGCTCCTTGTGGAGGGCGAGGCGCTGGGTCTCCTCGCGGGCCCGGGCCAGCTCGGCGCTCACCCGCTCCACATCGGCCCTGGCCTCGGCAGCGGTCACCGTCTCCGGCAGGCTGAGCATGCAGGCCTTCTTGAAGGCCACCTGCACCGCCCGACCGTTGGGCATCTCCACGGGCTGCAGCCCCAGGACCACGTCGATGAGGGCGCCGGTCCGATGGATGGCGTGGGTGCGGAAGCCCTCCACGTCTTCGCCTGCGGCCTGCGTGCGGACGACGACTTCCTGGTGGGCCGCCGGGGCGATGTCCGCCAGAGGGCGGCCGGTCAGCTCCTCGCGGCGGTAGCCCAGCAGGTGGGCCAGGGCGTCGTTGGCGGCCCGGATGCAGGCGCCTTCGGCCACGTAGGCGGGCTCGACCAGGAGGCCGACAGAGGCAAAGAACGAGCCCAGGTCGTTGGTGGTCATGAATGGGTGGGGCACCAGGTTGAGGGGCGGACCGCTGGGGTCAAAGAAGGCCACCGCATTATACGGACGGGCCCAGGGAGTGTCAACCTTCGGCCCTGGCCGCCCCGGGGCAAGTCATGGGCCTTTCGATGGGAGGAGCCAGGGGCCGCGCCTGGCTGACGTAGGGCTCCAACAACGAATGCAGAATACCGAACAAGGAATGTCCAACCGCTCCCTTCAACCTTCGAAATCCCTTGTTGGACATTCTGCGGTTCGTTTTGCACGGCAAGATCATCCTGTTTCAAAAAGGTGGCCGATAGGCTATAACGATCGGGCGCGCCGGCCGGCGCGCCCGATATCGAGATCCAGTCCTGTGGAGCGACAAGGAGGCACTATGTGTGGGATCGTTGGCTACGTGGGGCCACGGCAGGCCGTGCCCGTGCTGGTGGAGGGCCTGAAGCGGCTGGAATACCGGGGCTACGACTCGGCAGGGGTGGTCTTTCTGCACGGCGGTGAGCTGGTGCGGCAGCGCTGCCAGGGCAAGCTGGTGAATCTGGAGGAGGCCCTGGAGGGACGCCAGGATCTGGCCAGCCACATCGGGCTCGGCCATACCCGCTGGGCCACCCATGGCGCGCCCACCGAGGCCAATGCCCACCCCCACAGCGACTGCACCGGCCGGCTGGTGGTGGTCCATAACGGCATCATCGAGAACTACCATTCCTTGCGGGAGGAGCTGAAAGGCCGCGGCCATGTCTTTGCCTCGGAGACGGACACCGAGGTGGTGGCGCATCTGGTGGAGGAGGCCCTGGCCCAGGGGCTGGCGCTGGCAGCGGCGGTGCGGCAGGCCCTGGGCCGGGTGGACGGCTCGTACGCGGTGGGGGTGTTGTGGCAGGGCGCGCCGGACCGGCTGATCGCAGCCCGCAACCAGAGCCCCCTGGTGCTGGGGGTGAAGGAGGGCGGTGGCGCCTTCATGGCCTCGGACGTCCCGGCCCTGCTGCCGTACACCCGGGAGGTGCTGTACCTGGACGACCAGGAGATGGCGGAGCTTTCGGCCGATCGCATCGCGGTCAGCCGGCTGGCGGATGGGATACCGGTGGACAAGCCGGTGCAGCACATCGACTGGAACGCTGCCATGGCCGAGAAGGCCGGCTTCAAGCATTTCATGCTCAAGGAGATCTTCGAGCAGCCCCAGGCCGTCCAGAGCACCCTCCGGGGCCGCCTGAATCCGGAGACCGGGCTGGTGGATCTGTCCGAGATCGGCCTGCCGGCCGAGGTCTGGCAGCGGGCGGAGCGGGTCTGTTTCGTCGCCTGCGGCACCTCCTGGCATGCGGCCCTGGTGGGCAAGTACTGGATCGAGCGCTGGGCGCGGCTGCCGGTGGAGGTGGATATCGCCTCCGAATTCCGCTACCGCTCGCTGGTCCTGGATGAGCGGGTGATCACCGTGCCCATCTCCCAGTCCGGCGAGACGGCAGACACCCTGGCCGGGATGCGGCTGGCCAAGAGGTTGGGCTCGCCGATCCTGGCCATCTGCAATGTCGTCGGCTCCACCATGACCCGGGAGGCGGATGGCACCCTCTATACCCACGCCGGTCCGGAGATCGGGGTCGCCTCCACCAAGGCCTTCACCAGCCAGCTGGCGGCGCTGGCCCTTCTGGCCCTCCAGCTGGCCCAGGTGCGGGGCACCTTGTCCCGGGAGGAGCAACGGGTGCTGGTGCACGGCCTGGTCGAGCTGCCAGCCATCCTCGAGCAGGAGCTGCCCCGCATCCAGGCCGAAAGCCAGGCCCTGGCCCGGGCCTTCGCCGACAGCCGGGACTTTCTCTACCTGGGCCGGGGGCTCCACTTCCCCATTGCCCTGGAAGGGGCATTGAAGCTCAAGGAGATCTCGTATATCCACGCCGAAGGCTATGCCGCTGGCGAGATGAAGCACGGCCCCATTGCCCTCATCGACCGGGACATGCCGGTCCTGACCCTGGCGCCCCGGGATGCGGTTTATGAAAAGGTGATCTCCAACGTTGAGGAGGTGCGCTCCCGCCACGGACGGATTATCCTGATCGGCTCGGCCGGCGACACCGCCCTGGCCCGGATCAGCGAGCACGTCCTCCTCCTGCCGGTGATCCAGGAGGCCCTGACCCCGATCCTGGCCACCATCCCGTTGCAGCTCCTGGCCTACGAGATCGCCACCCTCCGGGGCTGCGACGTGGATCAGCCCCGGAATCTGGCCAAGAGCGTCACCGTGGAATAGGAGACCGCCCATGAAGATCCTGGTTACCGGTGGGGCCGGCTTCATCGGCTCCAATGTCGTCGACGCCTATGTCGCGGCGGGCCATGAGGTGACGGTGGTGGACAACCTGTTCACCGGCCGCTGGGAGAACCTGCACCCGCAGGCCCGGTTCGTTCTCATGGACGTGCGGGCCGCCGAGGTCGACAAGCTCTTTGTCCGGGAGCGGTTCGACCTCGTCAACCACCACGCGGCCCAGATGTCGGTGCCCGCCTCGGTGGCGGATCCGGCCTTCGACGCCGATGTCAATGTCCGGGGCTTCATCAACCTCCTGGAGGCCAGCCGGCGGCACGGCGTGCGGAAGGTGATCTTCATCTCCTCTGGCGGCGCCATTTACGGCGAGGCAGCGGAATACCCCACCTCCGAGGCCTGCCCGCCCCAGCCCCTGTCGCCGTACGCCATCACCAAGGCGGTCTCCGAGCAGTACCTGGCCTTCTACCGGCACCAGTACGGTCTGGACTACACGGTGCTCCGCTACGCCAACATCTACGGCCCCCGGCAGGTGCCCCACGGCGAGGCCGGGGTGGTGGCCATCTTCATGGACCGGCTCCTGGCCGGTCAGGGCTGCACCCTGTTCCATTTCGCCGGCGAGCCGGCGGGCATGACCCGGGACTACTGTTTTGTCGGCGACGTCACCGCCGCCAATCTGGCCGCCCTGGAGCAAGGCAGCGGCCAGGCCTTCAATATCGGCACTGGCCGGCCCACCCGCACCCGGGAGCTTTTCAACGCCATCCTTGCCGCGGTGCGCCGCCGGCGGCCGGATCTGCCGGCGGGCCTCGCCGATCTCTCCTGCCAGCCGGCCCGGCCAGGGGACCTGTCCCGGAGCTGCCTCCAGGTCGAGGCGGCGGCCGCGGGACTGGGCTGGCAGGCCAGGACCAGCCTGGAGGAAGGCCTGGCGAAGACCCTGGACTGGCGGCTGTCCTGAATCCCCTTATTCTTCTTGAGGAAGGCCACGATGAGCGCGCTCGATACCTTGCAGGAACGGATCGATTCCCGGACCCATCTTCTGGGGGTGGTTGGCCTGGGCTATGTGGGTCTGCCCTTGAGCCTGACCTTCCTGCGCCGCGGGGTGCGGGTGCTGGGCTTCGATGTCGACCCCGCCAAGGTGGCCAAGCTTGACCGCGGGGAGAGCTACATCAAGCATGTGCCCGCTGCCGAGCTGGACGGTTTCCGGCAGGAGGGCCGCTTCACCGCCACCGCCGATTTCGGCCGCCTGGGGGAGCCGGACGCCATCGTCATCTGTGTGCCTACCCCGCTCACCAGGAGCCGGGAGCCGGATCTGTCCTACATCGAGGACACCGCCCGCGCCATCAGCATGCGCTTGCGGCCCGGGCAGCTGGTGGCGCTGGAGAGCACCACCTATCCGGGCACCACTGTCGAGGTGGTACAGCCGATCCTGGAGGCGGGGGGGCTTACGGCTGGTAGCGATTTTGCCCTGGCCTTCTCGCCGGAGCGGGAGGATCCGGGCAATCCCCGCTTCGCCACCGCCGACATCCCCAAGGTGGTGGGCGGCATCGACCCCCGGTGCACCGATCTGGCGGTGCGCCTGTACCAAAGCGGCCTCGACCAGGTGGTGCCGGTCTCCTCCACCCAGGTGGCGGAGCTGACCAAGCTTCTGGAGAACATCTTCCGCAGCGTCAATATCGCCCTGGTCAATGAGCTCAAGCTCTTGTGCCACCGCATGGGCATCGACGTCTTCGAGGTGATCCGGGCCGCCTCCACCAAGCCCTTCGGCTTCATGCCGTTCTATCCCGGGCCTGGCCTGGGCGGCCACTGCATCCCCATCGACCCCTTTTACCTGACCTGGAAGGCCCGGGAGTTCGATTTCCCCACCAAGTTCATCGAGCTGGCCGGGGAGGTGAACTCGGCCATGCCGTATTACGTGGTGCAGCGGGCCATGGAGGCTTTGAACGACCGGGGCCGGGCCCTCAACGGCGCCCGGGTGCTGCTTCTGGGGGTGGCCTACAAAAAGGACGTGGATGATCCCCGGGAGTCGCCTTCCTTCAAGCTGATCGAGCTGCTCCTGGCCAAGGGCGCCCAGGTTGCCTACAACGATCCCCACATCCCCAAGCTGTGGCCGGGCCGCCACTACGCCTTCGAC
Organism: Thermodesulfobacteriota bacterium; assembly: GCA_040755095.1. NCBI lineage: Bacteria > Pseudomonadati > Thermodesulfobacteriota > Thermodesulfobacteriota bacterium. Next base: position 43,296 of record JBFMBH010000008.1, on the reverse strand, counting down.
TGGGAGTCGGTGCCCCTGACCGCCGAGGCCCTGGCCGGTTTCGACTGCGTGCTGCTGGCCACGGATCATTCCGCCTACGATTACGACTTCATCCTCCAGCACGCCTCGCTCATCATCGATACCCGCAACGCCTTTGCCGGCCGCCCTGGCGCGGTAGCCAAGGTGGTGTCGGCCTGACCCAGGAGTGCCCGCCATGCCCCGAATCCTCATCACCGGCGCTGCCGGCTTCATCGGCTTCCATCTCAGCCGGCGGCTCTTGGCCGACGGCTGGCAGGTGGTCGGCCTGGACAACCTCAACGACTACTACGATCCCGGCCTCAAGCAGGCGCGGCTGGATCAGCTCCTGCCCCATCCGGCCTTCACCGATGTGCGTCTGGACCTGGCCGACCGGGCGGGCATGGCGCAGTTGTTCCAGGAGCAGGCCTTCGACGCCGTGGTCAACTTGGCGGCCCAGGCGGGGGTGCGCTATTCCCTCGTCAACCCCCACGCCTATGTGGATACCAACCTGGTGGGCTTCGTCAACATCCTCGAGGGCTGCCGCCACACCGGGGTCAGGCATCTGGTCTACGCCTCCTCCAGCTCGGTCTACGGCGCCAACACGAGGATGCCGTTTTCCGTGCACGACAACGTCGATCACCCCGTCTCCCTGTACGCGGCCAGCAAGAAGGCCAACGAGCTCATGGCCCATGTCTACTGCCAACTTTATGGCCTGGCCGCCACCGGCTTGCGCTTCTTTACCGTCTACGGCCCCTGGGGCCGGCCGGACATGGCTCTCTTCCTCTTCACCAAGGCCATCCTGGAAGACCGCCCCATCGATGTCTTCAACCACGGCCAGATGCGGCGGGATTTCACCTACATCGATGATATCGTCGAAGGGGTGGTGCGGGTCATCGATCATCTGCCGGCGCCCAATCCCGAATGGACCGGTGAGGCCCCGGATCCGGCCACCAGCTCCTGTCGCCACCGGGTGTACAACATCGGCAACAACCAGCCGGTGGAGCTGATGCGCTACATCGAGGTTCTGGAGGCGTGTCTGGGCAGGACCGCCCAGAAGAACTTCCTGCCGTTGCAGCCAGGGGACGTGCCAGCCACCTATGCCGATGTCCAGGATCTGGAGGCCGCGGTGGGCTTCAAGCCCGCCACCTCGGTGGAGACCGGCATCCGGCGCTTCGTGGACTGGTACCGCGCCTATTACCGGGTCTGACCCGGGGAGAAGCCCATGAACATCTGCATGATCGGCACCGGCTACGTGGGGCTGGTCACCGGCACCTGTCTGTCCGAGCTTGGCCACCGGGTCACCTGCGTGGACAAGGACGCGGCCAAGATCGAGATCCTGACCTCCGGCCGGCTCCCCATCTACGAGCCGGGGCTGGCGGAGCTGGTCCGCAAGAACAGCGGCGAGGAGCGGCTCTTTTTCACCACCGATCTGGGGCAGGCGGTGGCGGGCGCCAAGGCGGTGTTCATCGCGGTCGGCACCCCCTCCAGTCGCCGGGGAGACGGCTACGCCAACCTGTCCTTCGTCTACGACGCTGCCCGGGAGCTGGCCGGCCATCTCGATGGCTACACGGTGGTGGTCACCAAGAGCACGGTGCCGGTGGGTACGGGGCGGCAGGTGGCGCGGATCATCCAGGAGACCAGCCCCGGGGCCAGCTTCGATATCGCTTCCAATCCCGAGTTTCTGCGGGAAGGAGCGGCGATCAATGACTTCATGCGGCCGGACCGGGTGGTGATCGGCTCCAGCTCGGAGCGGGCCATCGTCCTCCTCAAGGAGATCTACAAGCCCCTCTACCTCATCGAAACCCCCTTCGTGATCGCCAACCTCGAAACGGCAGAGCTCATCAAGTACGCGGCCAACGCCTTTCTGGCCATGAAGGTCAGCTTCATCAACGAGATGGCGGCCATGTGCGAGGCGGTGGGGGCGGATGTGGTGACCCTGGCCAAGGCGGTGGGGCTCGATGGCCGGATCGGCAGGAAGTTCCTGCACGCCGGCCCGGGCTACGGCGGCTCCTGCTTTCCCAAGGACACGGTCGCCCTGATGCGGGTAGCCCAGGAGAATGGGGTGGCGGTGCGGCTGGTGGAGGCGGCGGTGGAGGTGAACGCGGCCCAGAAGGCCCGGATGGCCAAGAAGATCCGGGACGCCCTGGGCGGCGTCGAGGCGGGCAAGACCATCGGCGTCCTGGGGCTCACCTTCAAGCCCGAGACCGACGACATGCGGGACGCCCCGGCCCTGACCATCCTGCCGGCCCTCCAGGAGCGGGGGGCGGTCATCCAGGCCCACGACCCCCAGGGGATGCCCGAGGCCGCCAAGTACCTGCCGGACCTGACCTATGTGGCCAACCCCTACGAGGCCTGCCGGGGGGCGGATGCGGTGGTGCTGCTCACCGAGTGGAACCAGTACCGGGCCCTGGACCTGGAGCGGGTGCGGGCCCTGGTGCGGACGCCGGTTTTCATCGACCTGCGCAACGTTTACGAGCCGGCCCGGCTCAAGGGCCTGGGCTTCACCTACGTGGGGGTGGGTCGCAACTGATCGGCGGCCGTCGCCAGCCCTTCCAGCACCCCGGGCAGCTCGTCCGCCAGCTCCGAGGCCAGGAGGCCGCGGTGGCCGCCCAGCCGCCGGGCGAGCCGGTCGCCGGCCAGGCCATGGGCGTATACCCCCAGGCAGGCCGCTTGCCAGGACGGGACGCCCTGGGCCAGAAGCCCGCCAATGATGCCGGCCAGGACGTCCCCCATGCCGCCACACGCCATGCCGGGGTTGCCGGCCGGGCAGACGGCCAGGTCGCCCTCCGGACCCGCGATCAGGGTCCGGCTGCCCTTGAGCGCCAGCACCACACCGTGACGCCGGGCCAAGGCCTCGGCCTGGGCGATCCGGGCCCCCTGCACCGCCTTGGCACTGGTACCGGTCAGGCGGCCCATCTCGCCCGGGTGGGGGGTGAGAACCACCCGCCCCGCCAGCCGAGCCAGGCCATCCAGGAGGGACCGCTCCTGGGCCAGGATGGTCAGGGCGTCGGCGTCCAGGACCACCGGCAGCGCAAGATCCTCCAGGAGGCCGGCCAGAAGAAGGCGGATGGCCGGCCCGGTGCCCAGCCCGGGACCGATCACCAGGGCGGACTTGCCGGTCAGGGCGGCCCGGATCTCCGGCAGGGCCTCGGCGGCCAGTCCGCCGCCAGCGGCCGGCAAGGGCACGGTCATCGCCTCCAGGAGGCGGGTTTCGAAAATCGGGTTGAGGAAGGAGGGCACGGCGAGGCTGACCAGCCCGGCGCCGGCTCGCAGTCCGCCCAGGCCGGCGAGAAGGGCGGCACCGGTGTGGCCCTGGGAGCCGGCCACAACGAGAAGGTGGCCGAAGGTGCCCTTGTGCCCGTCCTCGGGCCGGGCCGGTACCAGGGACCCGGCCCACGGCTCGTCCAGCAGCCGCCGCCGGGGTCCGACGGCGGCCACCGCCTCCCGCAGGAGGCCGATATCGGCCACCTCCAGCCGGCCGGCCAGGAGGCAGCCGGGGGTGACCACCAGGCCTGGCTTGGCGAGACCGAAGGTGACGGTAAGGGTCGCCCGCACGGCCACCCCCAGGGGCTGGCCGCTGTCGGCATCCAGCCCGGAGGGGATGTCCACTGCCACCACCGGCCGGCCGCAGCTGTTCATGGCCTCGATGGCGGCGGCAAAATGGCCGCCCACGTGGCGGGTCAGGCCGGTGCCGAAGATGGCGTCCACCACCAGGTCGCTGCGGCCCAGTCGCTCGGCCAGGGCCGGGATGGCCTCCTCGCCCAGGACCAGCCGGATGGGGACAGGCAGGCCCTCGACGATGGCCAGATTGGTGCCGGCGTCGCCGGTCAGGCGCTCGCCGGGCACCAGGAGCTCCACCTCCGGCCGGCAGCCTTGCTGCTGGAGCAGGCGGGCGATGACCAGGCCGTCACCGCCGTTGTTGCCGGGGCCGATCACCAGGCTCACCCGTTTGCCGGCCAAGGGGTCGAACAGGCGGCCCATGGCGGCAACGGTCTGCCGGCCGGCGTTCTCCATGAGCACCACCCCCGGCAGCCCCATCTCTTCGATGGTGGCGCGGTCGATGGCCCGCATCTCTTCGGCACTGGCGAGCTGCATGACGGTATCCGTCCGGTGGCAGGGAGGGCGGGGCAGTTTCTGTCCTTCTGACCGGTGGCCAGTATACGGGGCTCGCTCCGGAACGCTCAAGAGAAAAGACCAGGCGCGGCCAGGGGCTGGCCAGTGGGAGGGCGCAATGGACTACCGGGTAGGACAGATCGGTCGGGTGGTGGTGGCTCGCCTGGATGACGGCGAGGATTTCTGGCAGGAGATCAAGCAGCTGGTGGTGGCCGAGCGGATCCGTGGCGGTTGGCTGCACATCCTGGGCGGGATCCGCCAGGCGGCAGTGGTGACCGGACCGCGGGAGCCGGTGGTGCCGCCGGACCCGGTCTGGCGCCATCTGGACGGCTCCCGGGAGGTGCTGGGCTTTGGCAGCATCGCCTGGGAGGGCGACGAGCCCCGCATCCATCTGCACGCGGCCCTGGGACTGCACGGGGAGACCCTGACCGGCTGTGTACGCAAGGACACCACGGTCTATCTGGTGCTGGAGGTCTGCATCGTCGAGGTGGTTGGCATCGATCTTGGCCGGCCTTGGCAGGAGGCCCTGCAGTTCAGCCGGCTGGAGTTCGGCATGAAATCCCCTTGACAAGGGATCCGGGTTTTCCTCATCCTGTCAAGGATCTCGCCAACAGGTGGGGCTTCGGGGAACGGAGAAACGGCTGCTGGGCAAGTGGCCAATCATGGGCGTCCACATACGTGAGGAGAGCACACATGGCCGGGAAGGAAGGGACCAAGGCAGCAACCACCAAGAGGGCCAGCACCGCCAAGAAGGCAACGGATTCATCCCACGAGTTCGTCCTGCAGGCAGTTGACGCCCAGGAGGTCTACGTGGCCGGGACGTTCAACGGCTGGGCCCTGGACGATCATTCGCGGATGCGCAAGTACAAGGGCGGGGTCTGGAAGAAGAAGATCAGGCTGGCCCCGGGCCGCTACGAGTACCAGTTCGTGGTGGACGGCGTCTGGTGGACCGATCCCGCCAACCCCAACCGGATCGGCAACACCTTCGGCACCGAAAACTCCCTGGTGGAGATGGCAGGCTAGAACGGGGGGCGACTCCGGCCCCGCCCGGTCAAGCGCGAAGGCCCGCCTTCCCTCGGGGGAGGGCGGGCCTTCGCGGTTTCTCTCTCCCCTGGCTAGTCCGCGGCGGGGATGATCTTCACCAGCTTGTCCCCCGGCTGGACGCTCTGGCCCAGCTTCACGAAGACCTGGCCAACCTTGCCCCTGATCTGACTGGCAATGGGGGTCTGCATCTTCATCGCCTCCAGGATCAGCAGGCGGTCTTCCCGGGCAATCTCCTTGCCGGCCAGGATGTCGATCTGGCAGACGGTGGCGGCAAAGGGCGCCCGGATGTCGCCCACCGCCGCCAGCTCGGCGATCTCCTCCTTGGACAGGGCCGGCTGCTTGGCGGGACCGCCCACCTTCTCCTCCGGCTCCAGGCCAAAGATCTCCTGGTGGTGGTCCACCTTGAGGTAGACCAGCCACTGGCCGTTCTCCGCCTGGTGGCTGGGACCGATCTCGAGGAGGTGGGACTTGCCGAAGTGATCATCGAAGGCCAGGGTCTCGCCGAGCCGGAAGCCGCCGCGCCGGAACCAGACACTGGGCGGCAGCACATAGCTGCGGCCGTACTGCTCCTCGAACTTGAAGAAGGCCACCGCGTCGTTGGGATGCTGGAGATAGGTGACCAGCTGCTGGGTGGTCGGCTCGAAGTTGAGCTTCTCCGCCAGGGCCTGCCACTCCTTGTCCAGATCCACGTCCTCGATGATCGCGATGCCGCCCTCGGCGCCCACCACCTTCTCCCAGTCCGGACCGAAGACCTTCTCGTAGATCCAGTCTGCGGGCCGGTAGAAGGGGAACGGTCCATAACGACCCAGCAGGAGGTTCCGGAGATCGCCGGAGGCATTGGCGTAGCGATCGCCGGTCTGGACGTTCGTCACCGCCGTGGTCCACAGGATCTGGGAGCCCGGGGTGACGCTCCACCAGTTGCCCAGCTCGACCTGGACCTTGGGCAGCTCCTCATGGAGGATCTGGGGCATAAGATGCAGGAACCTGCCCTTCACCGCCTGCTCGAAGGAGCTGCCCATGGCGCCGCCAGGCAGCTTGTGGATCTGCACCGTGGGCGAGAAGCCCTTGAACTGGGACTCGAAATAGGCGTAGTGCTCCCGCTCCGGCCGCAGGACTTCCGAGGTCTCGATCACCGCCTTCTCGTCCAGGCCCACCGCTTTCTTGCCGTAAGCCTTCAGGGTCTGGATGACGGTGAGCAGCGGCGGCGGCCCGTAGTAGCCGGTGAAGGCATGATCGGAGGCATCGATGATGGTGGCGCCGTTCAGCACCGCGGCGGTGATGCGGCCGATGTCGTTGCCGTCCGTGTTGTGGCCGTGGTAGTGGATGACGAGATCCGGATAGGCCTGCTTCAGGGCCGCCACCAGTTCGCCGATCCGTTGCGGGGAGCCCAGCCCCCCGTGGTTCTTGATGCACAGGGTGATCTCCGGGCCGGTCACGGCCAGGATCTCGGCCACCTTCTTGACGTAATAGGCATCGGTGTGCTCGGGGCCGGTGGAAAAGCAGATACTGGGTTCCAGGATCTTGCCGGCCCGCTGCACCTCCTCGAATACAGCCTGCATGTTGGGCACGTGGTTGAGGAAGTCGAAGACCCGCCAGACGTCCACGTAGCGGGCGAATTCCCGCACCGTCAGGCGGATGACGTTCTGGGGATAGGGCCGGTAGCCGAAAAGATTGACCCCCCGGCACAGGGTCTGGAACATGGTGTGGGGCATCTCCTTGCGGAGCAGTTCCAGCTTCAAGAACGGATCCACCTGCTTGCGCAGGATGTCCACGTGCACCGAGGCGCCGCCGGTGATCTCCAGAGAGAAGAGACCGACGCGATCGCGGCTGGGGGCCGCCAACAAATCGGTGTGCAGGAGGATCCGATTCTTGAAGTCGGCCTGGGACAGATCGCGGATGGTGTTGGTGACGAAGTAGCCGTCTGCGGCGCGCAGGCGAGCCAACACCTCGCTGGCGCCCATGCCGGGGACGATACGCTCCATGGCTGCTCCTCGAAAGGGTGATGGCCGCCCGGCTGCAAGGCCGGAGCCACAGGTCAGATGCCGTGGGGGTTGAAGCCCTTGTGGTGGATCTCGGCGATGAGGCTCGCCAGCTTGTTCACCTCGACATTGTGCTCCCGGTAGTTCAGGAGGTGGGGGTGGGTGTCGAGATAGGAGGTGTCGAAGTTGCCGTCCCGGAAGTCCTTGTCCTGGACCAGATTCATATAGAAGGGGATGGTGGTCCTGGGGCCGATGATGACGAAGTTCCTGAGGCAGCGGCGCAGCCGGTCCACGGTTTCATTCCAGGAGAAGCCGTGCACCGTGAGCTTGACCAGGAGCGAGTCGTAGACCTGGGGCACCGTGAAGCCCTGGTAGACGAAGCCGTCCAGACGGACGCCGTAGCCACCCGGCGACCGGTAGACGGTCACCGTCTTGCCGCCTTCAGGCATGAAGTTGTTCTTGGGGTCCTCGGCATTGATCCGCATCTCGATGGCATAGCCGCGGATGTTGATATCCGCCTGGCCGAAGGCGAGAGGACGGCCCAGGGCCAGCTTGATCTGGGCGCGGACGATATCGATGCCGGTCACCATCTCGGAGACGGTGTGCTCCACCTGCAGCCGGGTGTTGATCTCCATGAAGTAGAACTGTTTGGTGGTGCGGTCAAACAGGAACTCGACGGTGCCGGCGTTGGTGTAGCCGGCCACCTGGGCCGCCTTGACGGCGGTGGCGCAGATCCGGTCGACGACCTCCTGGTCCCCCACCAGGGAGGGTGCGATCTCCACCAGCTTCTGGTTGCGGCGCTGGATGGAGCAGTCCCGGGAGCCCAGGTGGACGATCTTGCCGAACTTGTCGGCCAGGATCTGCACCTCCACATGCTTGGGCTTGTCCACCATCTTTTCCAGATAGACGGAATCGTCGTTGAAGGCCGCCCGGGCCTCGTTGCGCGCCACCGGCAGCTCGGCGACCAGCTGGGCGTCGCTGTCCAGCCGGCGGATGCCCCGGCCGCCGCCGCCGGCGGTGGCCTTGAGCATGACCGGAAAGCCGTGCTGGGATATGAAGGCCCGGGCCTGCATCAGGCCTTCTTCGCCATGGACCAGGTCCTCGGTGCCCGGCACCACCGGGATGCCGGCATCCCGCATCAGCCGGCGGGCGATCACCTTGTTGCCCAGGTTGTGGATCACCTCGGAGGTGGGGCCGATGAAGATGATGCCCGCCTCCTCGCAGGCTCGGGACAGGGCCGGATTCTCGGCCAGAAAGCCGTAGCCGGGGTGGATGGCGTCGGCCTTGGTCTTCTTGGCCGCCTTCATCACCTTGTCGATATTCAGATAGTCCACCCGCGGTCCGTCCCCCAGCCAAACCGCCTCATCGGCACTGCGGATGTGCAGGCCCTCGCTGTCTGGCGTTTCGTAGAGGGCCACGGCGGTGTGCCCCAGCTCCTGGATCGCCCGGATAATCCTGAGGGCGATCTCTCCGCGGTTGGCGACAAGGATTCTCTTCTTCAAGGCCATTCCTCTCCTCATGCCGGACGGTCAGTCGTGGTCGCCAATGGGGGGATGCCGGGCATCCCCTGGGCGTGCATTTGCAAGCGCTCCAAGCGGCCGGAGCCAGAGCGGCCGGCAGCGCCTAAGAGGGGCACGGTACCATACAAGGCGCAGGGAGGCAAGCGGGAGCGATAGGCCAATTTCCCTTGTCAGCCCTCCCGGGAGCCGGTAGTATGGGGCAGCCTCGTGCGGCCCCGTGTCCGGCGCTGGAAGAGGGCTTCAGGATTCCGTGCCCCCCCTCGCTGGCCCGGTGAGCTTGGCCCCATATTGATCTCACCTCATCGATCTTGAAGGAGTGGACAGCCATGGCAGGCAAGGCAGTCGTTGTCTCGGATGCAAGCTTCCAGGCCCAGGTTCTCGATGCCGACCTCCCCACCCTGGTGGACTTCTGGGCCCCGTGGTGTGGCCCCTGCCGGGCGATCGGGCCAGTGGTCGAGGAGCTGGCCGACGAGTATGCAGGCCGCATCCAGATCGCCAAGATGAATGTCGACGAGAGCCCGGCCACCCCAGGCAAGTACTCCATCCGGGCTATCCCCACCCTGATCCTGTTCAAGAAGGGGCAGGTGCTGGAGCAGGTTACCGGGGTGGTGGGCAAGAGCGCCCTGGTGGCCATGCTCAACAAGGCCCTGTAGCCGGCCGTCGCGATGACGGAGCGGGTGCTCGACCTGGTCATCATCGGCGGCGGCCCGGCAGGGCTCACCGCTGGGCTCTACGGGGCGCGGGCCCGGTTGGAGCTAGTGCTTCTGGAAAAGGTCGGGGTGGGGGGCCAGGTCCTGGTCACCGAATGGGTGGACAACTACCCCGGTTTCCCGGACGGGATCGCCGGTCCCGATCTGGTGGAACGGATGCGGGCCCAGGCCGAGCGCTTCGGGCTCGCCATCCGGCAGGCCGAGGTGGAGGGCCTGGATCTGACCGGGCCGCAGCCGCAGATCCGGCTGGCCGAGGCCGAGACACTGGCCTGCCGCAGTCTGATTATCGCCAGCGGCGCCCGGCCAACCGCCCTGGGCGTGCCCGGCGAGGCCGAGCTGCGGGGCCGCGGCGTCTCCTATTGCGCCACCTGTGATGGCCCCTTCTTCCGGGACCGCGAGATCGTGGTGGTGGGCGGCGGCGACACGGCCGTCCAGGAGGCCCATTTCCTCACCCGTTTTGCCCGCCGAGTGACGGTGGTGCACCGGCGGGACAGCCTCCGGGCCGCCAAGGTCCTCCAGGAGCGGGCCGTCGCCAACGACAAGATCGCCTTTTGCTGGAACAGCCGCGTCATCCGGATCCTGGGCTCCACAGAGGTGGAAGGGGTGGAACTGGAGGCGATTCCCTCCGGCCAACGCTCCATCCTGCCGGCGGACGGGGTGTTCGTGTTCATCGGCATCCGCCCCAACAACGAGTTCCTGCCGTCCGGTGCGCTGGCCGTGGATCCGTGGGGCTTTCTCATCACCGACGCCGAGATGCAGACCAGTGTGCCGGGGGTGTTCGCCGCCGGGGACATCCGCAGCAAGAATGTTCGTCAGATCAGTACCGCGGTCGGCGAGGCGGCGGTGGCAGCCTTGGCCGCCGAAGGCCACGCTCTGGCCCGGTCTGTCTCCCCCAAGACCCCCTGACCCTACCGGAGATTCCGGCATGCTTCCGCGCACCTGTCCCTTTGGCAAGCCTGTTGCCGCCCTCGTCGGTCTCATCCTTCTGGTCGCCCTGTCCGGTTGCGCCACGGCGGATCGCTGGTGGGCCGAGATCTGGGAAGATGGGGAGCGGGCGACGCCATCGGCCGAGGCCATGGCCGACGAGGGCATGGAGTTCTTTTCCCAGGGCAGCTACTACGAGGCGGCCAAGGTCTTCGAGGACCTCAAATCCTCCTACCCGTTTCATCCCCTGGCCATGATGGCCGAGCTCAAGGCGGCGGACAGCCACTTCTACCAGGAGCACTACGAAGAGGCCCGCAGCCTCTACCGGGAATTCGAAGAGCGGCATCCGGCCAACGAGGCCATGCCCTACGTGCTCTTCCAGATCGCCTTCTCGCACGCCAAACAGATCGGGACAATCGATCGGGACACCGGCGCTGCGGCTCAGGCGGTCCAGGCCTTCGGCCGTCTCCTCAAGACCTATCCCGACTCGCCGTACAGTGCGGAGGCCCGGGAGGGGCTGGCCGCGGCTCGGGATCACCTGGCCAGCCATGAGATGTACGTGGTCGGCTTCTACGTACGCACCGGCAGCCACACCCAGGCCGAGGCCCGGCTCGAGTCCCTCTTGGCCAACTATCCCGACTCCACGGTGGCGCCCCTGGCCAGGGACCTGCTGGCCGACCTCAAGGCCGGCAACCCGCCGTCCCGCTCCTGGCGCTCCTGGCTGCCCGGCTTCTCCTTTTCGGAGATGTTCACCCTTTCCGAATGGTCCCTGGCCCCGGGGGCCAGCGCTACCAGCAAGTAGCTCATGAGGCGAGTGATGACGGACTTGGTGGACAGACGGCATTTCCCCGAGGCCCTGGCAGCCTGGGGCCGGCGGCGCTGGCCGGGGCTGCCAGGCTTGCTCCTGGGCCTGACGCTGGTTGTCGGCCCTCAGCTGGCCTCCGGTGGCGAGGCGACCCTGCCCGGGGACCGGCCCCCTGCGCCCGGCTCCCGGACAGGTGCTGCCGCGACCGCTCCCCCGGAGGCGGTCGCGGTCAGTCCCGATCTGGACAGGAGGGAGAAGGCCATGAAGCTGAGCTTGACCACCACCGCCTTTGTCGCCAACGGAGAGATTCCCGAGAAGCATACCTGCGACGACGCCGACCAGTCGCCGGCCTTGACCTGGGCCGGGGTGCCGGCAGCAGCCAAGAGCCTGGTGCTGGTGGTGGACGACCCGGATGCGCCGGCCGGCACCTGGACGCACTGGCTGCTCTTCAACCTGCCGGCTACAGAGGTCGGGCTGGCGGAGGGGGTGCCGGCGAAGAAGGAGCTGCCCAACCGGGCCCGCCAGGGCCTCAACGACTTCCGGCGGATCGGCTACGGGGGGCCGTGCCCCCCCCGGGGCAAGTCTCACCGCTACTTCTTCCGGCTCTATGCCCTGGACAGCCTCCTGGATCTGGCCCCGGGTGCCACCCGGAGCGAGGTGCTGTCGGCCATCAAGGGCCGGATTCTCGCGCAGGCCGAGCTGATGGGCACCTACCAGCGCCGTTAGCCCGTGGCCATGCCCGATTTCGACGAGGTGGTGCGCTTTCACGGCCATGCCTGCCCGGGGCTGGCCCTGGGCTTCCGGGTGGGGCTGCTGGCGCTCGGCCGGCTGGGTCCCCGGCCCCGGGACGAAGAGCTGGTGGCGGTGGTGGAGAACAATTCCTGCGCGGTGGACGCCATCCAGGTTCTCACCGGCTGCACCTTCGGCAAGGGCAACCTGATCTTCCGGGACCTGGGCAAGCAGGTCTACACCTTCTTCTCCCGCCCGCAGGGAGAAGCCCTCCGGATCGTGGTCTCCTGGCAGCCGCCTCCCGAGTCGGCGGCCGAGACCGAGGCCTGGGTCCGTTACGCCGCCGGTGACCGCTCGCCGGCGGTCACGGACCTCGTGCAGCAGCGCAAATCCCGGAAGCTGGCCGCCATCCTGGCCGCCAGCGAGGCCGAGCTGCTGACGGTCCGCACTGTGGTCGCCGACCCTCCCCCGCCCGCGGTCATCCTGCCCAGCCGCACCTGCCAGCGCTGCGGCGAGCAGGTCATGGAGACCCGCGCCCGGGTGCGGGAGGGCCGCATTGTTTGCATCCCCTGTGCCGGGGAGGGGCGGCCATAAGAAAGGCCTGGCGCCGCAGCCGGCGCCAGGCCTCACCACCCCACCGCCCTCCTGAGGGACTCCGGGTCCTACTTGGCCGGCGGAGCAGGAGGCGGAGCCGGCGGTGACCCACCCTGGGGCGGCGCCATCATGCCCGGCGCCATGTCGGGCGGCATGCCCCGGGGCGGCGCCATCATGCCCGGCGGCATGCCCCGCGGCATGCCCTCCGGCATCCCCGGGGGAGCTTCCAGGGCCACCGGCTCCTCGGTGATCGCCGTCTTGGCGTCCTTGCCATGGGCGGTGAGGGTCATGGTGGTGGTGTCGGTGTCGGAGCTGATCACCCCGAAGGGGCGGACGGCCGGCGAGAACCGGTAGGTGCCGTACACCTTGCCGCTCCCATCCACGATCCGGCGCTTCGAAACCTCGAAGGTGCCAGCGGGCACGTTGACCGACTCCTTGCCCAGCTCCTCGGTCTTGAGCTCCATGGCCGGCTGGGCTGGCACGCCGCTACGGCGCTCGAACATGGCCTGGGCCATGCGACGGCCCATGATGAACAGGTCTTTGGGCATCTCCAGGGGCGGAGCATCGCCGCTCTTGATGATCAGCCGCTGCATGTTGTCCGGCTCGTTGGGATCGCCTTTGACCAGCATCTTGACGATGTTCTTCGCGTCCCCCTCCTGGTTGGTGACTTCGTACCAGAAGGCCTCCCCCTCCTGGCCGACAATGGCCATGCGCATGCTGGCGTGATGGCTGGTGGCCTTGTCGGCGATGTCGTACTCGGCCCACACCCCCAGCTCCGGAGCGAAGGTGCCGAACAGGCGCGGCATCGGCTTGCCGGCCCTGTCGGCCGTGGCTGCCGTCACCACCGGCGCTGTTGCCAGCAGCATTCCTACCAGGAAGATCGGAAATCGTTTCATGACAACCCCTCCTGTCTCGTGTGATCAGGCTGTTCGTCCTGCCCCCCTGGCCGGGTCGTCATCGGTCGGAGGACCGCGCCCAGGCCATGAACTGGGAGATACCCTCCCGAGCCGGGGGATTGACCAGATGGAAGCGGATCCCCACTTCGAGCTCCCCCGAGGGCCGCTCCTGCACCCGCACCACCTCGCCGGTTACGGCCAGGGGCTCCCGGGTGGCTGGCAGCTTGAAGGTCATGTCGATGGCCCCCAGCTCGGTCCGGTCCAAGGTGCGCATGCCCAGGCCACCCAGGGAGATGTTGGCCAGCTCGCCGCGGCCGCGGCGGGCGACTTGTCGGAAGACGATCATGTTGGGTGGCGTGGCCAGGCGGGGGTGCTCACGTGTATGGCCCATGGTCGTCCCTCCCGGGTCAGAGGCTTCCTGGGTTCGGTGGCGGGGGCCGAGCCTGCTTCCGGGTGGCCACGGCCCGGTCCGTGACCTGCATGTGCCTTCATACCGCGGTTCGAAACGGCCAGTCAAGGGGTGAGCTGGCCCTGGGACGCTCAGCCGGTTTCCGGGGAGGACGGGGGCTCGGCCAGGGGGTAGCTGGCTTCTCGGCGGTGCAGGGCGCCACGGGGGGTCAGGAGGCTCGAGTAGAGGTGGAGCTCCGCCACTGGAAAGGGGGGGCTGCCGAAGGCCTGGTGGCGCGCCAGGAGCCTGGCAACCAGCTCCGCGGTCCGGCTGCGCTCCCGGCGGGGTGGGCGGAAGCGCTCCCGCCGGCCAGGTTGCCCGTGGCCTTCCTCTGGCCGCAGGCGGGCCAGGGTGATATGGGGGGTGAACGGTCGCTCCTCGGCTGGCAGGCCACCGGCCTGCACCATGGCCTCGATCTGGGCTTGCAGGGCGAACAGCTCCGGCACCGGCGTCAGACCCACCCACAGCACCCGGGGGGTGCCCCGGGGCGGAAAGGTGCCAAGACCGGTCAGGCCCAGGGAGAAGGCCGGGGCCTGGATTTCGGCCAGCCGGGCCCGCAACGCCCGGAACATCGGGTCGTCCACCTCGCCTACGAAGCGCAGGGTCAGATGCAGCTGCTCCGTCTCCACCCAGTGGACGCCGGGCAGCCCCTGGGCCAGGCCGGCCAGCTCTTCCTTGGCGGCCTTCGGCAGATCGATGGCCACGAACAGTCTTGGCATGGGGACAACCCTTTCAACGGTGGTGGCGGCCGGCGGCCGCGCTTGACAATGATGGCCCGAGTGGACTAGGTTGCGCCAGTTCAGGCCCTTTCTAGCTCGTTTCCCGGGCGAGCACAAAACCTTTTTCGGCCCGCTCCGTCAGGAGGCTCGTTATGGTTGGCAAACAGATTCGCATGGAAAGGATCTTCAACCGCAATACCGGCAAGACCATCATCGTGCCCATGGATCACGGGGTGAGCATCGGCCCGGTGCAGGGCCTGATCGACATGAAGACCACCGTCAATGCCATGGCCGCCGGCGGTGCCAACGCCATTGTCATCCACAAGGGCATTGTCCAGGCCGGACACCGGGGCCGGGGCAAGGACGTCGGCCTCATCATCCACCTGTCGGCCAGCACCACCCTTTCCCCCTTCCCCAACGCCAAGACCATGGTCTGCACCGTGGAGGAGGCGATCCGCCTGGGTGCCGATGCCGTATCCGTGCACATCAACATCGGCGACGATACCGAGCGGGACATGTTGAACGACCTGGGGGCTGCGGCCGGCAGCGCCCTGTCCTGGGGCATCCCGCTGCTGGCCATGATGTACCCCCGGGGCAAGAACATCACTAACGAATACGACGTCAAGCTGATCCGCCACGCCGCCCGTCTGGGGGCGGAGCTGGGAGCCGACATCGTCAAGGTGCCCTACACCGGCGACCCGGACAGCTTCCGCACCGTGATCGAGGGCTGCCACGTGCCGGTGGTGATCGCCGGCGGCCCGAAGATGACCTCGGACCGGGACATCCTGGAGATGGTGCACGGGGCGATGGCCGCCGGCAGCGCCGGGGTGTCCATCGGCCGCAACGTCTTCCAGCACGAGGATCCTGCCCGGATGATCGGCGCCATGTCCCGGATCATCAACCGCAAAGCCAGCGTTGACGACGCCCTGGGCTACCTGGCCAGCACCGGCCGGCGGTAGTCGGGGAGCGGCGCCCAGTGTGCGAGGCACGCTTAATGGACAGACCGATCTGGGTTGCGATCGACCCCTGGGACAAGAAGCTCGTCACCACCGCCTTGGAGGGTGGCGCTGATGCCCTGGTTCTGCCGGACGGCCACGCCGAGGAGGCCAAGGCCCTGGGCCGGATTACGGTGGTGGCCCCGGACGGCGACCTGGTGCCGGGCCGGGATGTGATCATCCACACCATCACCGGCAGCGCCGACGAGGACGAGATCGTGCGCCTGGCGCGGCAGCAGACCGTGGTGGTCGAGGCTTTCGACTGGACGATCATCCCGCTGGAGAACCTCATCGCCCGCGGGGCGGCGGTCTTCACCCGGGTCCGTTCCGCCGATGAGGCGCGTACCGCTTTGGGCATCCTGGAACAGGGGGTAGCCGGGGTGATCCTCGCCGCCGAAAGCCCGGGAGCCCTGAAGCGCGACTTGGCCAGCCTCAAGGGCATGGGCGGCCAGGTCGGCCTGACCTGCGCCCGGGTGCTCCGGGTCCGCGCCCTGGGGATGGGGGATCGGGTCTGCGTGGACACCTGCACCAACCTCAGGAAAGGGCAGGGGATGCTCGTGGGCAACTCCAGCCAGACCTTGTTTCTGGTGCATGCGGAGACGGTGGAGAACCCGTACGTGGCCACCCGGCCCTTCCGGGTCAATGCCGGCGCGGTGCACGCCTATATCCGGGTGCCGGGCGACCGGACCCGGTATCTGAGCGAGCTGGCGGCCGGCGACGAGGTGCTGGCCGTGGACCACACCGGCCGCGCCCTGCCGGTGGTGGTGGGCCGGGTGAAGATCGAGCGCCGGCCTTTGCTTCTGGTGGAGGCGGAGGTGGAAGGGACCCCCTGCGCCACCATCCTGCAGAACGCCGAGACCATTCGCCTCACCAGGCCGGACGGCCAGCCGATCTCGGTGGTGGAGCTCGTCGCTGGCGACGAGATCCTGGTGGCCCGGGAGGCGGCGGGTCGCCATTTCGGCTTCCAGGTCCAGGAGACGATCCAGGAGCGGTAGCGCGCTGGCTCAGCCCATGATCTGCGTCTCCATCGCCGAGCCGACGGTGCCCGCCGCCCTGGCGGCAGCCCGCGCGGTCCAGGACCGGGCGGACCTGCTGGAGATCCGCCTCGACGCCCTGGACCAGCCGGCGGTGGCGCCGTTCGTCTCCGGCCTTGCCCGGCCGCTCCTGTTCACCAACCGGCCCAACTGGGAAGGGGGGGCAAGCCCCTTGCCGGATGCCCAGCGGCTGGCGCCGCTCCATGAGGCCATTGCGCTGGGCGCGGCCTACGTGGATGTGGAGCTGGGATGCGGGGAGCCGGTGCGGCAGCGGCTGGTGCAGGCGGCGGCGGGCAGCGCCACCCGGGTCATCGTCTCCTGGCACGATTTTGCCAGCACCCCGGGCCAGGAGGCGCTGGCCGCCATCCTCCGCCGGCAGCAGGCCACCGGTGCCAGCCTGGGCAAGGTGGTGACCATGGCCTGCCACCATCTGGATGTGCTGCGCGTCCTCGGCCTGCAGACCGAGGCCGCCGCCCTGGGCTTTCCTCTCATTGCCTTTGCCATGGGGCCGCTGGGCGCCATCAGCCGCCTGGCCTGCCTGCGACTGGGCAGCGCCATGACCTATGCCGCGCCAACGCCGGAACGGGCCACCGCCCCTGGCCAGCTGACGGTGGATGCCCTCTTGGCGCTGCTGGCCCATTTCCCGTCATGATCCCGGACAGCCATACCGAGGTCTACGCCATCATCGGCCAACCGGTGGGTCACTCCCTGAGCCCGGCCATGCACAACGCCGCCTTCCGGGCCCTGGGGCTCAACAAGCTCTACGTGGCCCTGGCGGTCCGTGACTTGGCGCCGGCAGTGGCCGGGCTGCGCGCCCTGGGATTTGCCGGCGTCTCGGTGACCGTGCCCCACAAACAGGCCATCCTCCCCTTGTGTGATCAGCTGGAGCCGGTGGCGGCGCGGATCGGCGCTGTCAACACGCTTTGCCTGGAGGCGGGGCGCATCCTGGGGGCCAACACCGACTGGCTGGGAGCCAATCGCGCCCTGGCCGAGGTCACGGCCCTGGCGGGCAAGCGCTTCTGCCTGCTGGGCTCGGGGGGAGCGGCGCGGGCGGTGGGCTTCGGACTCCGAGCCGCCGGCGCCCAGGTGGTCCTGGCCAGCCGCTCCCGGGAGCGGGGCGAGGATCTGGCCCGACAGCTGGAGGCCGAATGGTGCCCCCTGGGCCAGGTGGGGAGCCTGGCTGCCGATGGCCTCGTCAACGCCACCTCGGTGGGCATGGCGCCCCGGCAGGAGGAGAGCCCGGTGCCGGCAGCGCTCCTGGACCGTTTCCCGGTGGTGATGGATATCGTCTACGCACCCCGTCAGACCCGCCTGCTGGCCGAGGCCGGGCGGGCGGGCTGCCGCACCGTGGACGGTCTGGGCATGCTCTTGTATCAGGGCGTGGCTCAGTTCGAGCTCTGGACCGGTCTGGCGGCGCCAGTGGCGGTGATGCGCCAGGCCCTGGAGGACGGCCTCGCGGCCCGGGCGGCTGGGGTCTGACCGCCCCCCCCCCGACCGCAGGCAACCGCGATTGCATCAGGCTGTGGATGGACGGCCTGGACGGTGCGGACACGATGGACGGCATGGACCGGGGAGAGGCCCGTTTTGTCCATCGGGTCCGTGCTCCGTCCATGGCGTCCCATGGGACCCAACAGAAACCGGAAGAGGCCAGAAGAAGTCCATGAAGGAGATCACCCCTGCCCGCTTCGTCGACGCCACCGTGTCGGTGCCTGGCTCCAAGAGCATCACCCAGCGGGCCCTGATCGCTGCCGCCCTGGCGGACGGGGTCTCCAGCCTGCACGGCCCCCTGGCCAGCGAGGATACCGCCCATCTGGTAACCGCGCTCCGGGCCTTTGGGGTCGCCATTGAGCAGGAGCCGCAGCTGTGGCGGGTGCACGGTCAGGGGGGCCGTTTAACGGCTCCGGCCGAGGCGATTTACCTCGGCAACAACGGTACCGCCACCCGCTTTCTGACCTCGGTGGCGGCCTTGAGCTCAGGCACCGTCACCATCACCGGGGACGAACGGATGGCCCAGCGGCCCATTGGCCCCCTGCTGCGAGCCCTGGCCGGCTGGGGGGTGGACATCCGCTCGCTCCGGGGCACCGGTTGCCCGCCTCTGGAGATCCGCGCCCAGGGACTGGCCGGCGGCCGGACCGTGCTGCCGGCCGGCAGGAGCAGTCAGTACCTGTCCTCCCTCCTCCTGGTGGCGCCGTGCGCCCGGACGGCCTCGGAGCTGGTGGTGGAAGGGGAGGTTTTGTCCCGTCCCTACGTGGCCATGACCTGTGCGGTGATGGCGCAGTTCGGGGTGCAGGTGCAGGCCGGGCCCGCCTTCGACCTCTTCCGGATCGAGCCGGCCTCGTATCGGGCCCAGGACTACTGCATCGAGGGCGATGCCTCCAGCGCCTCCTACTTCTGGGCTGCGGCGGCGGTGAGCGGTGGCCGGGTGACTGTGGCCAACGTGCCGGAGCCGTCCTTGCAGGGCGACGCCGCCTTCACTCGCCTGCTGGCCCGGATGGGCTGCCGGGTGATGCACGAGGGCCGGGGGGTGACGGTGTTCGGGCCGCCGGTCCTGCGGGGGATCGATGTGGACATGGGGGACTGGCCGGATGTGGTCCCCACCTTGGCGGTGGTGGCAGCCCGGGCCCGGGGCCGGACGGTGATCCGGAATGTCGCCCACCTGCGGATCAAGGAAAGCGACCGCCTGCACGCCATGGCGGTGGAGCTGGGCAAGCTGGGGGTGCGGGTGGAGGAGCTGCCGGACGGCCTGGTGATCGAGGGCAGTGCCGGTGGTGCCACCCCCCTTGCCGGGGCGACCATCGAGACCTACAACGATCACCGCATTGCCATGAGCTTCGCGGTGGCCAGCCTCTTCGTGCCCGGGGTGCGGATCACCGGCGACGCGTGTGTGGCCAAGTCCTTCCCTGATTTCTGGTCGCGCTTCGAGGAGGCGTGCCGGGAATAGGCCTCCCAACAGTCTTTTTCACTCCCCGGCCTCGAAGAAGGTCCGGTAGAGCTGGCAGAAGCCGATCACCTTCTCCAGCTCTTCATGGCCGGCCACGAACTCCACGCCCACCGTTGTGGTCCTCTTGAGATCCGATCGCTCGATCTTCCGGATTTTGGCCGGGATGCCGGTCACCTTGCGGCCGTTGGGCAGGGGAAAATCCAGCTGGCAGTCCATGTTCTTGGTCACGGCCAGAAGTCCTGCCGCCGTGAGCCCGCAGCCGGTTTCGCACAGATCCCGGACCGTGATCGGCACCGGCCGGTGGTTGGGGAAGACGGCCTGCCCCTTGAGATGGATGGGGATCCGGTCGTGCTTGCGGAGCCGGCTGGCGGTGTAGCGGCTGGGGTATTCGATCAGGGTCAGCCGCTCATCGTCCAACGTCCGTACATACTTGCTGATGAAATTGTAGGACCAGCCGCCATTGGTGAAGATGCAGTGGAGGAAATCCTCCTCGATGGGGATCACCAGCCGCTCGCTGAAGCCGATCTTCGGGGTTTCGACCAGGATGAACTCCTTGACCTTGGCGCCGATGACCAGGGTCTGGCCGCGGATGTTCTGCTGCTTCATCGGGCTGAGGCTCAAGGCCAGGCCGATGGCCAGCGGCAGTTCCTTCTTGGTCGAAGAGATGACGTTTTCGTCGCCCATGGATCGTCAAGGCTCCCGTGTCGGGCTAGGTTGGCTGGAGGGGGGCACGAGATCGGCGGCGGCCAGCAGGGCCCAGCCCACCGGGTCTCCGGCCGCGCCATCGTGGCGCGGATTCTGGCGCCGGGCCTCAAGATGGCCAAGCAGGCGGGAGGCCAGCTTCTTGCCCAGCTGCACGCCCTCCTGGTCGAAGGAGTTGATATCCCAGATGAAGCCCATGAAGACGATCTTGGCCTCGTAGAGGGCCAGGATCGCGCCCATGGTGTAAGGGGTGAGCCGTTCGGCCATGATGATGGAGCTTGGCCGGTTGCCGGCAAAGGCCCGGTTGGGGTTGGCGCTCTTCTGACCGCAGGCCATGGCCTGGGCCTGGGCCAGGAGATTGGCCAGGAGCTTGTCCTGGCAGGTGGTGCCCTGCACCAGGAGGTCAATGTCGCGCTGGCTGTGGCGAAAGCCAATGAATTCCACCGGCACCAGGGTTGTCCCTTGATGGAGGAGCTGGTAGAAGGCGTGCTGGCCGTTGGTGCCCGGCTCCCCCCACACCACCGGTCCGGTGCCCCCGACCACGGGCTGGCCCTGGCGGGTGATGCCCTTGCCGTTGGACTCCATGTCGCACTGCTGCAGGTGGGCGGTGAACCGGTGCAGGGCCTGGCTGTAGGGTAGCACCGCCAGGGTCTCGCAGCCCAGGAAGCTGCGGTTCCAGACGCCCAGAAGCGCCAGCAGCAGGGCCGGATTGCGGCGGAGGTCCCGCTCCTCGGCGGCCAGATCCATGTCGTTGGCCCCGCGCAGGATATCGAGAAAGGCGTCGTAGCCCAGGGCAAACCCCAGCGCCACCCCGCCCACCATGGAGGTGGCGCTGAAGCGGCCGCCCACCGACTCCTCCATGTGGAAGGATTCCAGGTAGCGGCCAGGGTCGTCCATGGGGCTGCCGGGGCCGGTGACGGCCAGGAAATGCCGGGCCGGATCGAGGCCGGCCTGCTGGAAGGCCTCCCGGGCCAGCGCCTCGTTGGTCAGGGTTTCCAGGGTGCTGCCGCTCTTGGAGACGACCAGGACCAGGGACCGGGACAGGTCCAGGCTGGCGAGCACTCCGGCGGCATCGTCCGGATCGACGTTGGCAATGAAGTGCACCCGCCGCTCCGGCCGGCGGAAGGCGGCCAGGGCGTGGCAGAGGGCGCGGGGGCCCAGATCGGAGCCGCCGATGCCGATCTGCACCAGGTCGGTGAAGGGCTGGCCGGCAGCGTTGGTCAGGCCGCCGGAGTCCAGGCGATCCAGGAAGGTGGCCAGCCGGAACAGCTGCTGCCGGGCCTTGGCCGTGGCCGCCGGCTCGGCGGGCCGGTCCTGGAAGATGTCCCGGACCGCGGTGTGCAGCACCTGCCGGTTCTCGCTCTCCACCCCTTCGATGCGGTTCATGACCACGCCGGCCTTCATGAGCAGAAACTGGTCCACGGCCCGGCTGCTGTCCGCCAGCTCCTGCAGGGCGTCCAGCACCGCGCCGTCGACCCGCTGGCAGGCGTACAGCACGTCCACCGGCCCGGAGCGGCAGATGAGGCCTGCGATCCGCTCCGGCGACAGGGCCCCGGGCCGGGTGAGATCGAACGGCTCCTGGGCCAGCTCCCGGAGAAGGCTGCAGACCGGCTGCCGGTGGAGGGGGATGCCAAGGGGATGAAAGGACATGGGTGCTCTCCTTCGTGTATGCCTTATGACGTGGTGTCCACCAGCAGGCCGGCCCGGGTCTCCAGACGGCGCAGCAGCTCGGGCAGCTCGGCCAGGGCGACCCTCTCCTCTTTGATCACCGCGCACAGCTCCTGGCCGGAGCAGTCGTAGATCTCCAGGACCAGCCCGCTGGCGGTTGCCAACAGCGTCAGGTGCAAAGGCACCCCCCGGTCCTCCATGGCGGCGTTGAGCGCCTGCACGGTCTCCCGGAGGTCTTCGGCCGCCAGGTCGGCGCCGCTGCGGCCGCGGCGCTCCGGCCGGGGCCCGGCTGGCTGCCCCTGGCCCCGGGGCCGGCGGAAGATCCGGAGCCGGACCTGGCCCGGCAGCACCAGCGGCGTCTGGCCAACCGGCGGCGGCACCGGGATTTCCGGGTAGTCCACCATGAGACAGGCTCGCCTGGTCGCCAGGGCTGCGGCGGTCAGGCCTTGAGCCGAGTCGCGAGGCGGGTGTGGCGGCAGTCTTCCCGCTGGCTGCGGATGGCCATCCGCACCGCCTTGGCGCTGCCGACCAGGACCACCAGCCGCCGGCCTCGGGTGACCCCCGTGTAGAGGAGGTTCCGCTGCAGCATCGGGTAGTGGCTGGTGTGGATGGGCAGGATGATGCACGGAAACTCGCTGCCCTGGGACTTGTGGACGGTGATGGCGTAGGCCAGCACCAGCTCGGACAGCTCGGACAGCTCGTAGGTCACCCGCCGGCCATCGAAGCTCACGGTCAGGGTACCCTCCTCCCGGTCCATGGCCTGCACCAGGCCGAGATCACCATTGAACACTTCTTTATCGTAGTTGTTGCGGATTTGCATCACCTTGTCGCCGACCCGGAAGACGGAGCGGCCCCCCAGGGTGGCCCCGCGGGGGTTGAGCACCTCCTGGAGACGGCTGTTGAGATGATCGGTGCCGGCCAGCCCCCGGCGCATGGGGGCCAGAATCTGGATCTCAGCCACCGGATCGAAGCCGTAGCGCCGGGGCAGCCGGTCTCGGCACAGGGAGAGGATCTCGGCTTCGATGGCCTCCGGCTCGTCCCGGAAGATGGCGTAGAAGTCCTTGTCGCCCTTGAAGTCCGGGAGCAGCTCCAGGGGCTCGCCCCGGTTGATGCGGGCGGCGTTGACACTGATGAGCGATCCCTCCCCCTGGCGGAAGATGCGGGTCAGGCGCACCACCGGCAGGCGGCCGGAGGCGATGATCTCCCGGAGCACTGCCCCGGGGCCCACCGAGGGCAGCTGATCCACGTCTCCCACCAGGAGCAGCGAGGCGGCCGGCGGTATCGCCCGGAACAAGGCGTTGGCCAGGACGATGTCCAGCATCGACGCCTCGTCCACCACCAGGTGGTCCACGGACAACGGGTTGTCGGCCTGGCGCCGGAAGCCGCGGACTGAGGGATCGAACTCCAGGAGCCGGTGGATGGTCTTGGCCTCCCGGCCCGTGGCCTCGGCGAGCCGCTTGGCGGCACGACCGGTGGGGGCCGCCAGCTGCACCGTGGCGCCCTTGGCCTCCAGGATCAGGAGCAGGGCGGTGAGGATGGTGGTCTTGCCGGTGCCCGGACCGCCGGTGAGGACCGCCGCCTTGTGGCTGAGCGCCACCTCCACGGCCTGCGCCTGCTCTGGCGCAAAGGCCAGCTTGAGACGGGTCGCGGCCCAGGGTATGGCCTGAGCCGGGTTGATGGCAAAGGTGGTGCCGCCAGACACCAGGGCGCCGAGGCTGCGGGCGGCTCCCCGCTCGGCATGGTACAGGGGCGCGGGATAGACGGCGTCCTGGTCGACGACCAGCCGGCCATCGGCGGCCAGGGGCGCGATCTGGTCGGCAACCAGGTGCCGCGGCACGGCCAGGAGCTGCTCGGCGCTGGCCAGCAGCTCGTCCGCGGGCAGGAAGCAGTGGCCGTCACCGGCCGCCTCGTTGAGGGCGTGGAGGATGCCGGCCCTGGCCCGGCGCGGGTCCTGGCTGGGGATGCCCAGGGCCTGGGCGATCCTGTCGGCGGTAACAAAGCCGATCCCCCAGATGTCTTCGGCCAGGCGGTACGGGTTCTCGGTGACCTTGACCAGGGCCTCCTGGCCGTACGTCTTCCAGATCCGGACCGCGTAGGTGGCAGGAATCCCGTGGCCCTGGAGGAAGATCATGATGGCGTGGATCGCCTTCTGCTCCTGCCAGGCCGCCCTGATGCCGGCCAGCCGCTTGGCTCCCAGGCCAGGCACCTTGAGGAGCTCTTCGGGCTCGTTCTCCAGGATGGTGAGGGTGTCGAGGCCGAAGGCCTTGACGATGCGGGCAGCGAAGCGGGGGCCCACCCCCTTGATGAGGCCGGAGCCCAGGTAGCGCTCGATGCCGTTGACGGTGTTGGGGGTCAGCAGCTGCCAGGTGTTGACCTTGAACTGCCAGCCGTGGCGGGCATCCTTCACCCACCAGCCGGAAAGGGCCACGGTTGAGCCTACCGGCACGCCGGCCAGGGTGCCCACCACCGTGGTCAGGTCCCGGGAGGGCTTCCCGGCCTCGGCCAGGCGGGCCACCGTGAAGCCGCTGTCCTCGTTCTGGAAGGTGATCCGCTCCAGAACCCCCTGGATCTCGACAGGGGGGGCGGCAGCGGTTTCAAGAGCCGGTGGCGAGGTCAATCTCCGTCCCCTCCCGGGCAAAGAAGATTTCGGGTCCCGGGTCATCCGGACCCGAGGCATGGATGGCGGCCTGGGCGTCCAGCTGGTCGTCGGTGCGCAGGGGCTCGTGGTGGAAGAGGGCCAGCCGCCGGACGCCGGCCCGGCGGGCGGCGGCCACGGCGTGGTCCATCGGCGAATGGCCCCAGCCCCGCTTGCTGGCCTGGTATTCCTCCCGGGTGTACTGGGCGTCGTAGATCAACAGGTCGGCGCCGGCAAAAAAGGCCTCAACCCGGGCATTCTCCTCGGCAGCCGCCCGGGCCCCTTCCTCCGCTATGGCCTCGTCGAAAGCCGGGTCACCAGGGTCGGTGCAGAAGACATTGGCAAAGGGCTCGGTGTCGTAGGCGGTGCACAGCGTCAGCCCCCGGTATTCGAAGCGGTAGCCCAGGCAGAGCACCGGATGGTTGAGATACTTGGTGGACACGACCAGGCCCTCCCCGAGGTCGTAGCGGCCCTCCCGGAGATGGACGTACTGGATGTTGGCCGCCAGATCGGTCTGGCGTACCGGGAAGTAGCGGTAGGTGAGCTGGCCGCCGACGATGTCCGCCAGGCTTTCGTCCTCGTAGGTGGCCGGGCCGTATACCGTCAGCCTGGTGCCTGGGATGTAGATGGGCACGAAGAAGGGAAAGCCCATGATGTGGTCCCAGTGGGTGTGGGTGAGGAAAAGCTGGGTGACCAGGGGCCCCCGGGCCAGATCCCGGCCCAGGAGGGCATTGCCCAGCTCCCGGAGGCCGCTGCCGGCATCGATGATCACCAGCCGGTCCCGGTCGGGAAGGCGGAGCTCCAGGCAGGGGGTGTTCCCGCCATAGCGCACCGTGGTCGGTCCAGGGCAGGGGATGGAGCCCCGTACCCCCCAGAAGCGTACCCGCATCGAGCTACCCCCGTTGGGCGATTCTGAGAAAGATCTTGGCGTTGTCGATCTGGGCCAGCACGGTGGGGTGCAGGTCGGTCAGCTGGCTCCAGGTCACCCCGACCTGCCCCAGGAGGTCGGTCAGGAGGTAAGGGTCGGGATGGGGATCTGCGGCCGAGCCGATCTCAAAGGCGTTGATATAAAGGTTGGCCAGGCCCACCACGGCAACCAGGGGACGCGCTGCCTGGTCAGCCTGGGCCGGGTCATGATGGTGGCGCAGGCTTCCCCGCAAGGGGACGCTCAGCTGCCACTTGTCGGCGATGAGTCCTCCGACCTGGCAGTGCTCGAGGCCGAGGATGGTCAGCTCGGCCCGGAGCAAAGCCCCCTGTTCGAGACGGGCGAGCTGTACGGCCTGGCCGTATTCGGCGGCAAAGCGGTTGTTCATGGGGATCTTGCCCAGATCGTGGAGCAGGCCGGCCACGAAATACTCCTCCCGCTCGGCGGCCGGAACGCCCAGGGCCGCCGCCATCGCCTTGGCCAGCACGCCGACGCCGATGGAGTGGGTCCAGAACTCATCCATGGTCAGGGCCTGGAACGAGCGGGCCCCCCCCAGGCTGTGCAGCACCGCGGTGCTCAAGGCCAGGTTCTTGACCGTATTGAGGCCGAGCATGATGATGGCCCGGGTCAGCGACGTCACCTGGTTGGGCAGGCTGTAATAGGCGGAATTGATGAGCTTCAGGACCTGACCGGTGAGCACCGGATCCAGGGAGATCACCCGGTTGAGATCGTTCGGGGAAGTGGTGGGGTTGTTGCAGATCTCCAGGACCCGGGTCACCGTGGTCGACAGGCTTGGCATCCGGTCGATGGCATCCTGGAGCCGTTTGAGTCGCAGGTCAGGGGGGGGAGGGGGTGTGGTCATGGGGCAAGACGGCCGGCCGCAGAGTCCGCGACGGCTGGCGCCCTGCGCCCTGCTTCCGAGGCCTGACCGGTAAGCCCATCATAGCCTATCACCCCGGCAGAAGCAAGAAAGCCGGACAGAGGCGGCCTGATCCCGAGCGGCTCAGCGGAAGGCGTCCGCCGGAAGCCGGTCGACTTCGGGGACCTTCTGGAGCGCATCCAGCTGGCCGCGGGGCGAGGGGCGGAGGTGTGCCGGGCGTCCCCGCGTTGTCCCCGATCGGGGCCGCGGGCTGGCTCTTGACAATTGCGGTTTTCGGGGTATAGTCTGCCAACATCATTGTTTTGGCAGTTGGTTCCCTTTGCTGCGGTCACAAGCGAAGAAGTCAGCCCCCACCCCTCCTCTTGCGGAGCCCTCTGCCACGGATTGGCCGTTCTGGTCAGCCCTGTTTCCCATGCCGTCATGATCTCCCCAGCTCCGGAAGGTGAAGTGCGTCTTCACCCGCGGCCGAACGTCCGGCGTTGCGCCAACACCTCTTCTTCGACAGGTACCGGTATGCGCTCCAAGTCGTCCATTGCCATCATCACGGTGGTCGCGGCTCTCAACCTCTTTGTCTGGGCGTTCTTCAACCGCCCCCAGCCGGCCATGCCCTGGGCCGGCACGATCCGCGGTGTCTCCTTCAGCCCTTACCACGAGGGCCAGAGTCCCTTTGCCAACCGCTTCCCCAGCGCGGAAGAGATCGACCAGGATCTGGCCTTCCTGGCCGACAAGGTGGCGTCGGTCCGGACGTACACCTCCACCGACGGCTTTGACCAGGTGCCGGCCCTGGCGGCCAGGCACGGTCTCAGGGTCACCGCCGGGGCCTGGCTCGACCGCCGGAAGGACCGCAACGACAAGGAGGTCGAAAACCTCATCGCCAGCACCCGGGGCACCAGCAACATCGACCGGCTGATGGTGGGCAACGAGGTGATGCTGCGGGCGGACATGCCGGTGCGGGAGCTCATCGGCCACATCCGCAAGGTGCGCAAGGCCACCCGGCTGGACGTGAGCACCGCCGAGCCCTGGCACGTGTGGCTCAAGTATCCGGAGCTGGCCCGGGAGGTGGATTTCATCACCATCCACCTGCTGCCGTACTGGGAATCCATCCCGGCCCCCCAGGCCCTGGAGTGGGTCATCGCCCAGTACGATCGGGTGAAAGAGGCCTTCCCCGGCAAGCATGTGGTGATCGGCGAGGTGGGCTGGCCCAGCGAGGGCGAGCGCTTCGGCAAGGCCCGGGCCAGCCTGGTCAGCGAGGCCAAGTTCCTGCGCGCCTTCTTCAACCTGGCCCAGGAGCGGGGCTACGATTATTTCATCATGGAGGCCTTCGACCAGCCCTGGAAGCGGACCCTGGAAGGGGTGGTGGGCTGCCACTGGGGCATCTTCGATGTCAACCGCCAGGCCAAGTTCCCCATGGTCGGCGAGGTGGTGGAGGTGGCGCTGTGGCCGTGGCAGGCCGGTGCCGCCGGCCTGCTGGCCGTGGTGCCCATGGTGCTCTTTCTCATCCATTTCCAGAACCTGCGGCAGCAGGGCCGGCTCTTCATGGCCTTTCTCATCCAGGCCACCGCTTCCCTGGTGGTCTGGAGCGCCTTTGTGCCCTTCACCTACGACCTGACCACGGTGGGCAAGGTGGTGTGGGCCTTCCTGCTGCCCGCCCAGCTCCTGCTCCTGGCGGTGGTGCTCATCAACGGCCTGGAGCTGGCCGAGATGCTCTGGACCCGCACCTGGCGCCGTTTCTTCCCGGCCCGCACCGATGAGCTGAGCGCGGCACCGATGGTATCGCTGCACCTGGCCATCTGCAACGAGCCGCCGGAGATGGTCAAGGAGACCCTGAGCGCTTTGGCCCGGCTGGATTATCCCAACTTCGAGGTCCTGGTGATCGACAACAACACCAGGGACGATGCCCTCTGGCAGCCGGTGGCCGAGCATTGCGCCGCCCTGGGACCCCGCTTCCGCTTCTTCCATCTGCCCAAGTGGCCGGGCTACAAGGCCGGCGCCCTCAATTTTGCCCTCAAGGAGACGAGTCCCGAGGCGGAGATCTTCGGGGTGGTCGACTCGGATTACGTGGTCGAGCCCAACTGGCTGCGGGCGGTGGTGCCCTATTTCGAGAAGGCCTCGGTGGGCTTCGTCCAGGCCCCCCAGGACAACCGGGCCTGGGAGGGCAACACCTTCAAGGAGATGATCAACTGGGAGTACAACGGCTTCTTCCAGATCGGCATGGTGCAGCGCAACGAGCGCAACGCCATCATCCAGCACGGCACCATGACCCTGATCCGCAAGGCGGCCATGGACAGGCTGGGCGGCTGGAGCGAGTGGTGCATCTGCGAGGATGCCGAGCTGGGGCTGCGGCTGATGGCCGAGCACTATGAAGCGGTCTACGTCAACCACGAGTTCGGCCGGGGGCTTACGCCGGAGACCTTTGCCGGCTACAAGACCCAGCGCTTCCGCTGGGTGTACGGGGCGGTACAGATCGTGAAGCGGCATTGGCGGAGCCTGCTTTCCGGCCGGGACGGGCGCCTGACGGCTGGCCAGCGGTTCCATTTTCTGGCCGGCTGGCTGCCCTGGTTCGCCGATGCCGTGCATCTCATCTTTGCCATGGGCGGCGTCTTCTGGACGGTGGGCATTCTCCTGTGGCCCAAGCATTTCGAGTTCCCGCTCACGGTCTTCACCGTGCCGCTCTTTGCTGTCTTTGTGGGCAAGATGCTGCACGCCCTGGTGCTCTACCGGGCCAGGGTGCGCTGCACGGTGAAGCAGCGGCTGGGGGCAGCCGTGGCGGGCATGGGGCTGACCCATATCATCGCCCGGGCGGTCCTGACCGGTCTGACCACCAACGGCCGTCCCTTCCTGCGCACCCCCAAGGCCGAGGACAAGCCGGCGCTGGTCAAAGGCTTCCTCATGGCCTGGGAGGAGCTGGAGCTCTTTGGCATCCTCTGGCTGTCGGCCCTGTGCATCCTCTTCCGCTATGGTCTGGACTTCCCGGAAGCGGTGCTGTGGAGCGCGGTGCTGATCGTGCAGTCGGCCCCCTACGGCAGCGCCTTGGCCACCTCCCTGGCCAACGCCATGCCCCAGTTGTCCTGGCGTCGCCTGCTGGCTGTGGATTGGCGCCGGCGGGTGGTGCCGGCGGCGGCCAAGCTGGCGACCCAGACGGTGAACGTGCCTGCCAACAAGCCTTGATCCCGGGAGAGGGACGGTCCGGTGCGCGTGCGGCCGGCGGGACCAGGGGGTCCCGCCGGCCGTATCCTTTTTGGAGGGTCAGTCAGGGCCGTTCGAGGCGATGGCGGAACCAGCCCAGGATTTCGTCCCGGAGGCTGTCCATGTCCAGGTCGTAGATCGCCTGGGGAAAGAGGAGCCTGGCCACCCCGGAGTCGAAGATCCGCCGCACCTCGTACTCGTCGTGGGCCACGCCCCGCTGGTACATGTAGTTGAGGTAGGAGCGGTTGGTGTGGACGATGAACTCCACGCGCATGCCGCCCATGCGGGCGAAGAACTTGAACATCGGCGTGTGGGCGGAGCTGCCCACGGCCCGACTCTCGTAGCGGCCGCCGCCCAGGGTGTCCGCCACCTCCTCCAGGGTCATGAAGGACGAGGCACGGATGGCGCTTCTGGTCAGATGCGTCTGGAAGAGCTTCACCTCCATGGGTGAATCCAGGACCGCCATCAGGCCCAGCTCGTCGTCCACCGCCACCGCCGGATTCTCTTCCCGCTTCCTGAGGAGCTTCAGCACCTTGGCCTCCGGTGCCTTCTTGCGGATGCTGACGTAGATGGGGACCTGGCGGCCGTTGGCCCGGAAGCGGCGGCGCTTGATGAGGGTGAGCTTGGCTCCCGGCTGGCGCAGGGACGGCCCCTCGTCCAGGCTTACCACCCGGACCTCCTGACAGGCGAAGGTCTCCGGGTCGTGGTGGGACAGGAGGTAGGCGACCTCCAGCTCGCCGATCTTCGCCTCCTGGCTCCAGACCTGGTCGTTCAAAAAATCCAGAAACTGCAAGAACTTGGCCTCGATGTCCGTCTCCCGCTCCCGCTGGTCGATGGAGCCGGCCAGGCTCATGAGAACCAGCTTGCGCTTGGCCTCGAAGCGAGCCTTCTGGTGGTAGCGATCGTCGAAGACGATGAGCAGAAGATCCACCGGCGAGCTCATGGCGTCGATCTCGTTGGTCATCTCGATGTGGGGGGCGTAGCGGGACAGCACCTTGCCCTGCAGGTAGCGGATGACCGCGTCGGCGGTGCGGGAATAGGCCCCGATCTTGGAAAGAATCTCCCGTTCCGTGCCCTCGATGCCGAACAGGTTGGCCAGAAGGCGGTTGGCCCGCTGGCTCACCAGCCGCCGCCGGGGCTGGTCCCGGATCAGGATCTGGATGTCGGCGAAGGACTGCACGTCGAGAAACTCGAAGATCTGGTTGCGGATGATCCGGTAGCGGGTGGCCAGGTCGGCGGCGGCCATGGCGCGGCACCAGGAGCGCGCCTCCCGGCCGAAGGGGGCATGGCCCGGCGGGGCGGTCCGGGTGGCGAAGGGGCCATCCTGGTCCAGGATCAACACGATGCCGCTTTGGCTGCGAACGGTCATGGGAGCCTCCAGTGGCCATACCTTACGGGCATGTGGCCAGAAATGCAAAGGCTCCCTGGGCCGAGTCTTGCGCTGCCCAGGGAGCCTTTGGTCTCTTGGCCGGTGGCCAGAAGGCTAGATAGCGCTCGGGCCCTTCTCGCCGGTGCGCACCCGCACCACCTCTTCCACAGGCAGGACGAAGATCTTGCCATCCCCGATCTTGCCGGTGAGGGCCGCCTCCCGGATGGCATCCACGACCGTCGCTGTCTGAGCGGCCTCGACGATCACCTCGATCTTGGTCTTGGGGATGAAGTCCACCACGTACTCGGCGCCCCGGTAGATCTCCTTGTGGCCCTTCTGGCGGCCGTAGCCTTTGACCTCGGAGATGGTCATGCCCTTGACTCCGAGCCGGTTAAGGGCATCCTTGACATCGTCGAGCTTGAACGGCTTGATAATGGCCTCAATCTTCTTCATGAGCCCACCTCCCATGGGGGGTTCCTGGTTGTTGGCGTCTGCGGTGCGTGGCCTACAGGTTGTAGCCGATCTCACTGTGCTGGCTGAGGTCCGATCCCTGCTGCTCGTCTTCCGGGCTCAGGCGCAGGCCGACGACGGCGTCCACGATCTTGAGGATGATGAAGGTGACCGTCATGGAGTAGGCGACGGCGGCTCCGGCCCCCGCCGCCTGGGCGAAGAACAGCTTGGCGTTGCCGAGAAGGAGGCCGTCGGCCCCGGCCGGATTGAGGGCCGCGGAGGCGAAGAGGCCGGTGGCCAGCGCCCCCCACAGGCCGCCGACGCCGTGCACCGCCACCACATCCAGGGCGTCGTCATAGCCGAGACGGCTCTTGAGGAGCACCGCCAGGTAGCACAGCACACCGGCCGCCAGGCCGATGGCCATGGCCGACAAGGGCGAGACGAAGCCGGCGGCGGGCGTCACGGCCACCAGGCCAGCCACCGCCCCGGAGGCCACGCCCAGGGTGGTGGGCTTGCCCTGGATCAGCTTTTCGGCCACGACCCAGGACAAGGCGGCGCAGGCGGTGGCCACCTGGGTGGTGAAGAAGGCCAGGGTGGCGGTCTCGTTGGCAGCCAGGGCGGAGCCGGCGTTGAAGCCGAACCAGCCGAACCAGAGGATGCCGGCGCCCAGCACCGTCATGGGCAGGTTGTGGGGATGGAAGGCCTCCTTGCCGTAGCCCCGGCGGCGGCCGATCACCAGGGCCGCCACCAGGGCGGCAGCGGCCGAGTTGATGTGGATCACCGTCCCGCCGGCGAAATCCAGGGCCCCCAGCTTGGCCAGCCAGCCTCCTCCCCAGACCCAGTGACAGACCGGGAAGTAGACCAGGCTGCTCCACAGGATCACGAAGAGCACGAAGGCGGAGAACTTCATCCGCTCGGCAAAGGCGCCGGTGATGAGGGCCGGGGTGATGATGGCGAACATGAGCTGGAAGGCGCAGAACAAAAGATGCGGGATGCTGTCGCTGTAGGGTCCGGGCGCCAGGCCAACCCCCGCCAGACCTGCCCATTCCAGGCTGCCGATGAAGCCGCCCAGGTCGGTGCCGAAGGACAGGGAGTAGCCGTAGGCCACCCAGAGCACCGAGACGATCCCCAGGCAGATGAAGCTCTGCATCACCGTGCCGAGGACGTTTTTGACCCGTACCAGTCCGCCGTAGAACAGGGCCAGGCCCGGGGTCATGAACATGACCAGGGCCGAGGCCACCAGCATGAAAGCGATGTTTCCCTTGTCCATGAGGTCTTCCTCCCGTAGTTGAGCGACAAGATGTTGGCCGGGCCGCAGAAGCGGCTGGCCACCGGTTGCTGTCCTGCTGCAGGCAAAAAGCAACGGCCGTGCCAGGCCTGGCTGGGTATGCTAACCGGCTGTGATCACGCTCTTCTTTTCGATGGGGTGCGAAGGGCCGTGTTGCTGGCCTAGCACATTCTTGTAAGACTCGGCGGGGAAGAATGTTACAGAAAAGGGAAATCCTCTCGCCGGGGGGACAGCCCCGTCGATGGGCGGGAACGCCCTCTCGGCCTGCTCCGGATCGTCTGGGACCAGGTGCCGGATGAGACGCCGGTGGCAACGGCCCGCACGGGGTGCCGCGCCCGGCCCGCCGCGGCGGGTATCGGGCCGAGCGCGGCCAGGCCCCGTCCGGGCAGGGGCTCAGGCCAGGGTCGCGATGGCACCCTCGTAGAGCACCGGCGTAATACCGCGGGCCGCAAGCTCGGCGGCGGGGCGCTCGCCGATGGCGGTCACATATACCCGGCTGCAGTCTGCCAGCACCTGGACGATGGCGGCCAGCCGGGCGGGATCGAAGGGGTGATCCGGGTCGCCGGTGGACAGGCGGGTGACCGGCCGCGTCTCGATGTAGCGCGGGGTCGGGCCCACGAGGTCGTAGATGAGGAAGCGGTCGGCGCGGCCGAAGTGCTCGTTCACGTGGACGGTGTCGGATGTTGCCACGGCAATGCGCATGGTCGTTCTCCCTGGGGGCCGCTCCCTCCGGCAAGAGAGGGGGCGGCGCGGGTGATGGAGGTTTCGTTCGGTTACAGGCAGCCGCCGCCCTTGCCGCTGCAGCCACTGCCGGCACCGCTGGCGCGCCGTACCCGCAGGTGGCTGACGCTGCCGCCGCCATACACCGCCGCCAGGCCGCTGGCGATGAAGCCGGCCATGGTCACCGGCTCGATGCCTGCGGCGCGCAGGATCCTTTCGGGGGTGTCGCCGATGCCACTCACCAGCACGGCTCGGCAGTCACCGAGGGTGCGGGCCAGGGCCTGCCAGCGGCCTTCACCGCCACCGGGGGCCGGCGCTGGCCGTTCCTCCAGGAGCTGGAAGCCATCCGCGGTCCGGGTCCAGATCTGGAAGCGCCCCGCCGCGCCGAGGTGCTCGTTGACCAGCATACCCTCCATGGTGGCCACCGCCACGTGGGGACGATCGGCGGTCGCCGGCACCCGGCGGGAATGGGTGGCCAGGCAGGCACCGAATTCCTGCTGCCGGTCGTCGCCCAACAGGCCGACGGCGTCAGCCCGGCAGCGGGTGCAATGGCGCATCTGGGGCAGATGCTGGCCGCACTTCTCTCGAATCGCCTCCAGAGCCGCCGGGGCCGGGGGAACGACCTCGGCGAGCGGCGTGTCGGCGTTGGGCACCATGGCCATACAATTGTGCAGGCTCGCCCCCAGCTCCCGCATCCGGGCCGCCACCGCCGGCGCATGCTGATCGTTGATGCCGGGGATGATGACGGTGTTGATCTTGATCGTGAGGCCATGGGCGCTGAGGCGCCGGATGGCTTCCTCCTGGCGGGCCAGGAGGAGCTGGGCCCCGGTCGCACCCCGGTAGATCACCTTGCCCTCCCGCACCCAGCCGTAGATCCTGGCGCCAATCGCCGGATCGACCGCGTTGACGGTGACGGTGACGTGGGACACTCCAAGCTCCGCCAGCTCGTCCACATACGGCATGATCCCCAAGCCGTTGGTGGCCAGGCACAGGAGAAGGGCCGGGAAATCCTGGCGCACCAGCCGCAGGGTGGTCATGGTCTCCTGGGGGTTGGCGAAGGGGTCGCCGGGTCCTGCGATCCCCGCCACGGTGATCCGGGGCTCCCGGGCCAGCACCTCGGCCAGGTAGGACCTGGCCTGCTCCGGCCGCAGCAGGGCGCTGGTGACGCCGGGCCGGCTTTCGTTCACGCAGTCGAAGCGCCGGTTGCAGTAGTTGCAGCGGATGTTGCAGCTGGGGGCCACCGGCAGGTGCACCCGGCCGCACTCGCCCTTCACCTGCGGGTTGAAGCAGGGGTGCCGGGAGGAATCGCGCTTGATCTCGTTCATGGCCGTCTCCTGGGGAGATGGGGTTTACATGTAGCTGTAGCCGACCGGGCTTCCGTCCTGCTTGGCAGCAATCAGGGCATTGGCCACGGTGTCGAAGAGGGCCTGGGCCCCCCGGTAGCCCAGATGCAGGATCCTTTGCCCTCCCAGCCGGTCATGGATGGGAAAGCCCACCCGGATGAGGGGAATCCGCCGCCGCCGGGCCAGGGAATAGCCCTTGCTGTGGCCCACCAGGAGATCCGGCTCCAGGGCGGCGGCCAGCTCCTCGATCTCGAAGAAGTCCACGCCCTCCCGCACCACGGGTGCCTCCCGGGTCAGGTCGGCGGTGGCGGCCGCGACCGCCTGGGCGAGCTGACCGCTGGTGCCGCCGGAGGCGCACAGCACCGGCTGTACCCCGATCTCGGCCAGAAAGGCGGCAAGCCCGACCACCAGATCCTCTTCGCCGTACACCACCGCCCGCTTGCCGAAGACATACTTGTGGCCGTCCACGTAGGCGTCCACCAGCCGGCCGCGCTCTTCCTTGATCCGGGCCGGCACCGGCCGGCCGGAGATCCTGGTCAGCTCGGCCAGGAAGCGGTCGGTCTCGTGGATGCCGATGGGCAATCCCAGGCGCAGGCAGGGGATGCCGCAGGCCTGCTGCAGGAGGCCGCCGGCGGTGTCCTTGCCGGCCAGGGTGCGGCCGAGCTCCAGGCTGGCTGCGGCGCTACCGGACCGGCGGATGGCGGCCAGCGGAGTGCCGCCCGCCGGGATCAGGGGATAGTGGGCCAGGGCTGGGCCGTCCAGGGTGGCGGCGAAGTCCGGCAGGATCGTGACCTTCGTCTCCATCTCCCGAAAGATCTCCGTCAGATGCCTCAGGTCAGCG
This sequence comes from Thermodesulfobacteriota bacterium, assembly GCA_040755095.1. Taxonomy (NCBI): domain Bacteria; kingdom Pseudomonadati; phylum Thermodesulfobacteriota; species Thermodesulfobacteriota bacterium. The sequence goes on along the minus strand of JBFMBH010000008.1, from coordinate 7,841 downwards.
GGCGACACCAGGCCGGGCAGCAGGTTCACGCCGCCATGCCGCGGCCCAGGCTCGGCCAGGGCTGCCACCACCGCTCGGGTGGCAGCGTGGAAGCCCTCCATGTGGGTGCCCACGTAGCTGGGGGTGGAGACCGGCACCAGAAGCGGCAGCTCCGAATCGTCCCCCTGCTCCCGGGCGAAATCCTTCAGGAGCCGCGGCACGTCGTCGCCGATGGTCTCGGTGAGGCAGGTGGTGGCGACGCCGATCAGGCGCGGCCGGTATTTGCGGATGACGTTGGCCAGCCCCTGCATGAGGTTGGGGCCGCCGCCGAACACGGCCTGCTTTTCGCCCAGGGCGGAAGAGGCGATATCGATGGGCTCGTTGAAATGGCTGATGATGTAGCGCCGCATGTAGGTGGCGCAGCCCTGGGAGCCGTGCAGGAAGGGGACCGTGGCCTCGATGCCCCGGAAGGCGAGTGCCGCGCCCAGGGGGGCGCACAGCTTGCAGGCGTTGGTGGTGGAGACCGCCGCACCAGTCTTGACTGCCATCGTTGCCATCACCGCACCTCCTCGCTGGCCACCGCGGCCTCCGCCGTTTCCTGCCGGGGCACCAGGCGCCACACCGGACTCATGATCGAGGCGTAGACCTCTCTTGCGAAGTTCCTCATACCGGCGAAGCCGGCCAGGCACTCCTTGCGCTCGTGGTTGTGGTCGCAGAAGGCCACCCCCAGCTTGTAGGCGATGGGCCGCTCCTTGACCCCGCCCACGAAGATGTCCGCTCCCCGGGCCGCCAGGAAGCCGGACAGCTCCAGGGGGTTGGCGTCGTCGACGATGATGGTGCCGGGATCGGTGATGGCGGCCAGCTCCGCATAATCCTCGGCGGTGCCGGTCTGGGAGCCTACCAGCACCACCTGCATGCCCAGGAGCCGGAAGGCCTTGACCAGGGAAAAGGCCTTGAAGGCGCCGCCCACATAGATGGCCGCCTTCTTGCCGGCCAGGGCCTGGCGGTAATGCTCCAGCTCCGGCAGCAGGGCCGCGGTCTCGGTGCGGACCAGCTCCCGGGTCCGGGCCAGCATCGCCGGCTCGCCGAAGAACGCCGCCACCCGGTACAGGGCATCGCTCATGTCCTCGATGCCGAAATAGGAGACCCGGATGGACGGCACCCCGTAGCGCTCCTCCATCATCCGCGCCAGCTCCATGGTCGCCCCCGAGCACTGCACCACGTTGAGGGCCGCGCCATGGCAGCGCCGGATGGCATCCACCCGGCCATCACCGGTGATGTTGGCCACCACCTCCACCCCCATGCGGGCGAAGTAGTCCCGGATCAGCCAGGTCTCGCCGGCCAGGTTGAAATCGCCCAGGATGTTGATGCTGTGCGGGCTGATGCCGGCCGGGTCGCCGGTGCCCACCAGCTGGAACATCGCCTTGCAGGCCGCCTGGTAGCCGGCCCGCTTGTTGCCCTTGAAGCCTTCCGACTGCACGGGCAGCACCGGGATGCCTCTCTCCTTGGCCACCTGCCGGCAGATCGCTGCCAGATCATCGCCGATGAGGCCGACGATGCAGGTGGCGTAGACAAAGGCTGCCTTGGGCTGATGGCGGTCGATGAGCTCGATGAGGGAGCGGTAGAGCTTCTTCTCGCCGCCGAAGATCACGTCCCGCTCCGCGAGGTCGGTGGAAAAGGACAGCCGGTGCAGCTCCGGTCCCGAGGACAGGGCGCCGCGGATGTCCCAGGTGTAGACTGCACAGCCGATGGGGCCGTGGACGAGATGGAGGGCATCGGCGATGGGGTAGAGCACCACCCGGGAGCCGCAGAAGACGCAGGCCCGCTGGCTCACCGCCCCGGCCAGGCTGTCCTTGTTGCAGTCCATGGCGGCGCCAGGATCGCCGCTGACCATGATCTGGCGGGCACGCTCGGCAAGGATGGGAATGGGGGCTTTGGCCATGGCTGGCTCCTCGGGGCTCGGGTTGTGGTTGCCGATCCCGAAAGAGCAACCCGCATGCCAAGAGGATTCTGCCTGGATTTATCGCGTGATTACGGTGTGTTGTCTCGACGGTCCGCTGGTAGCGGCCTTCCTCGCGGCCAAGTCGGAGTCGGCGGGTGTCGGGGAGGAGACAGGGATGAAGGGCAGGGGACGGAATTGTCAGGCAGTGGGATCTTTCGACCACGACTGGTGTCGGATCCGCACGAGCTGGTGAGCGCTGCCGGGGAGGCCCGCTGGCAGCTTCCCAGCGAGCAGGCTGATTATTACACGGTGTCGGCTTGGGTTCCCGCCGTGCCGGCGGCATCCACATGGCATCCCGCGGCAGCCTACGAGATCGTCAGCGAAGGGCAGGTGCTGGCGGCCAAGGTCATCGACCAGACCCAAGTTGGTGATCGCTGGAAGCAGATCGCGACGGTGCCGCTGCAACCAGCAGAGAATTCTTTCGTGCGGCTGCGCTGTGCCGGCAAGCCATGTGTCGCGGACGCGGTCAATCTCGAATCACAAGGGCGCTACAATGATGGCAGCCCGGTGTCCCACGTACACTCCAGCCGATGGATGGAATCATTCTCCAGAAGATTTGGTGAGCCCTCCGGGCCGGCTGGAGCTACGGCGGGAGGATGGTGCGGGAGTCAAGGGAGGAAGCCTTCGGGATGGCAGGCCACCAACAGCCCATCGATGGCTGAGAAATGGCTGTCGAAGGAGAAGAGCTTGAAGCCGTGTTCAAGTGCGGTAGCTGCGATCCACAAGTCGTTGGTGGGAATGGGACGTCCCTTACGACGCAGGCTGTGGAAGACCGCCGCATAGTACTCGGCTGTCCGCTCACCCACCTGCAAGCAAAGCACCCGGGAGGAGGCCACGAATTCGGCAAGCTCGCTCCGGTTCACGGCCTCCTGCCGCCCGCCCAAGAATCCGGCCAGCAGCTCACCAAGGACCACGCTGGCCAGACCGATCCTGTCCGCCATCTGAACGATGCTCACGGCCTCCGGCATGCCTCGCTTGAAGGCCACATAGGCATTGGTGTCCAACAGCACCTGTCTCATCTCCACAGGGTCTCGTCCACTTCCGACAAGGTCGTGATACGCGCAGAAAACTCGTCGGCATCTTCCTGGCTCCAGGTTCCGGCCAGATGGTCCAGGTCGGTATGCAAGGTTATTCCCTTGGCGGAATTCCCGACCCCCAAGCCCTGACGGATAAGCTCGATCACCTGGGCATTGACGCTTTTCCCACGGCGATTCGCCGCCTGTCTGAGTAGACGATCGGTTTCGGCATCGATGCCGCGGATGCTGATATTGGGCATGGGCTCACCTCCTGTGCTGGCGTCTGAATGCCATCATGATAGCACCTCACGCCGGCATTGGCTACCACGTCTCTTACTCCGCCAGCGCGGCTGCCCCGGGCAGGCCCTGGGTCAGGGCCCGGCTCCGTGTCTCCTGGGCCAGGGCCGCGCTCAAGTCCCGGAGGCGACCGTAGGCAGTCTTCGCCTCCTGGGGCCGGTTCTGGTCCAGGAGGACCAGGGTCAGCATGGCCCAGCCCGGTGCGAAGCCTGGGGTGATCTCTGTCAGGGCGGTCAGATGCTGGGCTGCCGGGCCGAGCTGCCCGCTGGCGGCATAGGCCTGGGCTGCAAAGAGGCGGGCGTCCGGGGCCGCAGGCGCCACGCGGATGGCCTTCTCCAGGGTGGTGATGGCTTGGCCCAGCTGTCCCTGGCGCAAGAACGCCTCACCCAGGTTGATCAGGCTGTTGCTCCTGTCCGGCTGCAGCCTGACCGCTGTCTCCAAGGCCTCGGCGGCCTCGGCATAGCGCCCCAGCTTGAGAAGGGCATAGCCCTTGTTGCTCCAGGCCGCAGGTGAGCCAGGGGACAGCGCCACGCTCCGCTCGGCATAGGCCAAAGACCGCTCATGCTCCTGGCGCGAGCCGTGGTGAGCGGTCAGTCCTTGCAGGGCCATCTCGTTCTCCGGGTCGAGACGGGCGGCCTCGGTGAAGGCCACGAAGGCCTCCTCGGGCCGCCCCATGCGCTGCTGCACCCGCCCCAGCTCGGCCCACACCTGGGCGTCCTGGGGCCGCAGCCGGGTCACCTGCTCCAGGGCCGCCAAGGCGCCGCTCAGGTCCCCGGTGTCGAATCGGACCTCGGACAGGAGACGCCAGGCGCTGGCAAGGCTGCGGTCGAGGGCGCAGGCCTGTTCCAGGGCCGCCATGGCCGCGACCGGGTCCCCTTGCCCCAGGAGGGTCCGGCCCAGGTCCATCCACAGAGACGCGTTCTCCGACTGGCTGCCCAGGGCCTGCCGGAGCACTGCGGCCGCCTCGGCCAGGCGTCTGGTCTTCCTCAAAGATCCAGCCAATCGGTGTGCCGCCTCCACGAGCGCGGGATCCAGGGACAAGGCCTGACGGAAGGCCTCCTCCGCCTGCCCGTGGGAGCTCTGCTGCTCCAGCAGCTCGCCAATCCGCAGCCAGACCCTGGCATCGCGCTCGGGCAGCCCGGCGGCGGCCGCCAGCACCGAGCGGGCCTCGTCCAGGCGTCCCGCGGCGGCCAGGGCCATGGCCAGGCCACTCTGGGCAACCGCATCGGCCGGCTTGAGGCGCACCGCTGCCCGGTAGGCCTCGACCGCCGCTGTCTGATCCCCGAGCCTGAATTGGACCTGGCCCAGGAGCGCCCAGGTCTCCGGGTCACCCGGCTCTCGCCGCAGGGATTCCTGCAGGGAGACCAGAGACGCCGGCAGGTCGCCATCCTGCAGCTGCCACTCGGCCTGAATCCGCCAGAGATAGCCGAGCTTTGGCGCCAGGGCCATGGCGTGGCCAAGGTCCTGGGCGGCCTCCTCTTCCCCCAGGGTGCGGCGAACGATCGCCAGGTACGGCCAGACCAGCTCATTCCTGGGCTCAAGGCCTGCCGCCTCCAGGAGCGCGACCTTGGCCTCCACAGGGCGGCCAAGGTTGGACAGGGCCTGCCCCTGAAAGGTGGCGGCCACGGCTGAGGTGGGATACTCGCTGCGCCAGCGGGCGGCCCAGTCGACCAGCCCTGGCCATTCAGCGGCCAGACGCAGGGCCTCGGCCCGGGCGAGCCAGTTGGGGTCCGGCTCGGGCGGTGCCGGCGGGTCTGTCACCACGACCCCGCGGCTGGCGACTTCGGCCACCCAGTCGGCGGGCAGAGCGAGGTTGAAATTCTGGGCAAAGGCCAGAACCCGGGTGGTGATGCCGACCAGCCGGCCCTGGGCGTCAAAGAGACCACCACCGCTGGAGCCGGGCGACAAGGGAGCCGTGGTGTAGATGCCTGGCTCCTCCTGGTCCAGCGCCGCAATGAGACCAGCGCTCACCGCCAGGCCCAACCCCAGAGGGTTGCCCACGGCATAGACCCGTTCGCCGACAAACACGGCGGCGAACGGCCGCGTCCGAACGGGGGCGGCGGCGAGGCCCGGGACGGCAAGGACGCACAGGTCCCGCGGCCGGTCAGCGAGATGCGGCCGGGCAGGAAGATCCTGATCCGCCAGGTGCACCCGAACCTCCTGGGCGTCGTCGATCACATGGCAGTTGGTGAGCACCTGGCCCTCGGCGACGGCGACACCGCTGCCCTCCCACTCCGCCTGCCCGCGCTCATCCAAGGCCGTGACGGTCACCACGGAGCGCCGCACCTGGTCGAAGACCAGCTCGGCCTCACCGGCCGCGGCCGGCGTGGCTATTCCCAGAACAAGCAGCACCAGGCCCTTCATGGCCGGGCCTCGTAGGGCAGCAGCAGCCGGCGGTACGCGTCGTCAGCCCAGGCTCGATCCAGGACAAAGAGGCGCTGGAAGCCCCGGCGGACATCGTCCGTCCGGCCGGCCGCGTGGTACATCTCCAGGAGGGCGTTCCAGACCTTGGGATCCCTGGGGTCGAGAGCCAGGGACCGCTCCAGGGCCGGGATAGCCGCCTCGGGCCGGAAGAGAAGGGCATTGGTGTAGCCAAGTTGACGCCAGGGAAACGGGTCCTCCGGCTTCTGGTCGGCAAGCCTTTCGAAGAGAAAGAGCGCCTCCTGGCGAAGGCCGCCATCCTTGAGGGCGACCCCCAGCTCTCCGGTCCAGGCGAGGTTGGCCGGGTCCAGTCGTACTGCCTCGCGGAAGGCCTCAATGGCTTCGGGCCAGAGGCCAAGGAAGGAATAGATGCGACCAAGACTGTTCCAGCCCCACGCCGGATTCGCCGGCTGGCCATCGAGCCCGGCGCGCAGGGTGTCGATGGCCTCCCGCATGCGCCCCAGCGCCGCCAGGGCCATACCTTTGAGCAGGAGGGCATCGGGCTGGCCGGGGGCGAGAGCCAGCGCCCGGTCGGCTGCCGCCAGCCCCCGGGTGTACCGGTGCAGCTTGCACAAGGCTTCTGCCAGCTCGATCCAGACCTGGACGGCTCCGGGATCGATATGAGTCACTCGGTTGAGGGCCGCCACCACGCCGATCCAGTTGCCTTCGCCCCGGGCGATATCCACCAGGCCGCCCTGGGGGCGCGGATCCCACGGCGCCAGCTGGGCTGCCTGCGCCAGGGCCTGCTTGGCCTGGGTGGGGTGTGCCAGGGCCATCTCGATGAGGCCGATGTCCAGCCAGACCGCGGCGTCCTCCCGCCGAAAGGCCAAGAGACCGCGCGTCACCTCCAGTGCCTCCTCGGGCCGGGATTGCCGGACAAGGGCCACGGCAAGGCCATGACCGGCGGCAACGGCAGCAGGGTTCTCCGCCAGGGCCATCCGGAACGCCTTTTCGGCGGCCGGCCACTCCTCCATGGCGTTGGCGGCCGTGCCCAGCCAGTACCAGGCTTCGGCGTGGTCAGGCAGGGCGGCGGTCCAGGCCCGGCCATGCTCCGCCAGGGCGGTCCAGTCAGAGGCAGCTGCCAGCCGCATGGCCGTCCCGCGCCAGGCCGGCTGGGTCGCCGTCGCCGCGGCCCGGGACGACAGCTCGTGGATCCAGCGGGCCGGGCAAGCGAAGTTGATGTTCTGGCCGTCCAGATTCCGGAACTGGACGATGCCCACCAGCCGGCCGGCTGCGTCGTAGAGCCCGCCTCCCCCGGAGCCAGGGCCGATGGGTGCGGTGAACTGGATGGCGGCCTCGCCCGCCGCCGGCTGGCTCCAGACCGCCGACACCACCCCCTCCGAGATACCGACTCCCAGGCCAAGGGTATTGCCCACCGCGTAGACCGAGGCACCGACTGCAGGATCCTCCGCCGCCACCACCGCTGGCGTGACATCCGGCAATTCCGCAGCCCCCAGCTGACACAGGTCGCGGCCCGGGTCCCGCCCGGTCACCACCGCTTGCGCCCGGTGGTCGCCGTAAACAAGCCGCAGGCCACCCGCGCCGTCCACCAGGCTGCACAGAGTGACCAACTGCTCCGGGGCAACGACCACCGCCGACAGGGCCGCGACCATCTCGCCGTCATCGTCGAGAACCTCGACCGCCACCACCTGCTGGCGGGCCGAGCTGTAGATCGCGGCCGGCGAAGCCGCCCCGGCCGCGGGGCACGTGGCCAGCAGGATGAAGACCAGTACCGACAACATGCGTCGTTCGAAGAGCCAAGTCACCCGTGTTCACCCGGTATAAAGATGGCATCCGCCTGGATAGCAACTTTCTGGCCTCAAGCCCATGGCCGTGATCCAGGTCGAGGATTTTTTCCTATGGTCACAATATTCGGTTGGGTTCGGCCAGCAATTCCCGATTTGGCCAAGTTGAGCAGGGAGTTGACCGTCTGAGTGCCCAGATCCCCGTTGTCTCGTGCCCAAGGGAGCCCCGACAGTCGGTGGTCTGAGCCTGATCGCCTGAAATCGCGGCCGCGCTGGCCGATTTCGGCAACACCTCTCCCTTTGCTCTCCTGCGTGGCAACACAGGAGAGGCGGTGCAGCTCTTTGGCACCCGTGGGCCAGGGGCCGTTAGTCCGGAATCGG
>JBFMBH010000007.1 GCA_040755095.1 Thermodesulfobacteriota bacterium | reverse complement strand
GCGAGGAGCGGGCGCTGCTCTTCGCCCGGCCCGGCCGCTGAGGTCTTCTTATGAAGGAGTGCATCCGCCCATGAGCACCGCGAGCGCCGCCGGGCCCCTGCCCCGGATCATCAGTATCACCAGCGGCAAGGGCGGGGTCGGCAAGACCAGCTGCGCCGTCAACCTGGCCTGCGCCCTGGCCCAGGCCGGCCGGAAGGTCCTGCTGGTGGACGGCGATCTGGGCCTGGCCAACGTCGATGTCATCCTGGGCTTGAACGTCCGCCGCACCATCCGGGATACTGTGGAGCTGGGCCGCGATCCGGCCGGCCTCCTGGTGGAGGTGCCGCCGGGCTTTTTTGTCCTGCCGGCCTCCTCGGGGGTGCCGGAGATGGTGCAGCTTTCCCTGGAGGAGCAGGCCTATCTCACCACCGCCCTGGATCGCCTGCAGGACGGCTTTCACCACGTGCTGGTGGACACCGGCGCCGGCATTGGCGATGCCGTCCTGTGGCTCAACACCTGGGCCGGCGCCAACGTCGTGCTCCTCACCCCGGACCCCACCTCCATGACCGATGCCTATGCCCTCATCAAGGTCCTCCACAACCGGGGCGGCCGGCAGCGCTTCCTGCTTCTGGTCAACAGCTGCCGGAGCCGCAAGGAGGGGGAGGAGGTGTTCGCCAACATGGCGATGGTGCTGGAGCGGTTCCTGAAAATCCGGCCGGAGCTTCTGGGCATCATCCCCCAGGACGGGATCGTGGCCCGGGCTGTCCGCCAGCAGCAGCCCTTCCTGCTGCTCGATCCCGAGGCCCGGGCCAGCCAGGCGGTGCGGGCGGTGGCCGAGCGGCTGCGTACCCTGACCGCAGCCTGAGGGGCCGGCCATTGACTGGCTGCGGGCAAGGTGGTATCTGTCTTCCGGACACGGACCGCAGCCGGCGCTGGCGGACGAGATCCATACCCTTCCACCGCCAAGGAGCGGGATCATGTTCGTGTTGAGCAATCTTCTGGTCGCTCTGGCCAGGATCCTGGATTTCGGCCTGTCCGCCTACATGTGGCTGATCATCGCCCGGGCTATCCTCTCCTGGGTAAGCCCCGACCCGTACAACCCCATTGTCCAGTTCCTCTACGGGGTCACCGAGCCGGTCCTGGGCCGCATCCGGCGCCTTTTGCCCCTGACTGCCGGCGGCATCGACTTTTCGCCCATCATTCTCATCATGGCCATCATCTTCCTGCAAAGCTTTCTGGTGCCGACCCTGCACCAGATGGCCAGCTCTCTGGGCTAGCCAAGACAGTCCCGCGAGGAATCCCATGACGCTTACCCCCCAGGACATCCATGCCCAACAGTTCCATGTCCGCCTGCGCGGCTTTGACATGGCGGAGGTGGACGCCTTTCTGGAGAAGGTCGCCGAGGAGATGCAGGGGCTCGTCGAGGAGAACAGCCATCTCAAGGATCAGATCGTCGAGATGAAGGGCTCCCTCAAGGAGTACAAGGGCCAGGAGCGTACCTTCCAGAACGCCTTCCTGTCCGCCCAGAAGATCGCCGACGATCTGGTGGAGCGCAGCCGCCAGGAGAGCGAGGAGCGGCTGGCCCAGGCCAGGAGGGAGGCCGAGGAGATCGAGGCCGCGGCGGTGAGCCGGGCCCAGGACCTGGAGCGGCGCACCCACCAGGAGCTGCAGGATACCTGGGATGAGATCGAGCGCCTCCAGGGCCTCCGCAGCCAGGTGCGGGAGGAGCTGCGCGCCCTGCTCGAGCGTACCCTGTCCGGTCTGGATCAGGCCTTCACGACGCCGGCCGGGCCCAGCCGGCCGGCCCCGGCGGCGACTGCGGCCGCCACGCCTCCTGGAGCGGCGGCCGCCGCCGCGCACCGCCGCGCCCTGGCCACCGAAGACCGGGACCTCTACGAGCGCATCGAGCTGCCGGACGAGCTGGACGCGGCCCTGGTGCCCGGCCCGCAGCCTGCCGCCATCGCCCCGGAGCCGGGGCTGGCGCCGGAGCCGGCGGTGCTGAACGGTCCGGCCGTGGAGGCCGAGGAGGAGGGCGGCGAGGCGCTGCCCGGGTTGGGGGATCTGGAGGACGAGTTCCTGTTCCCCAGCCGGGATCCCCTGGAGCGGGAGCCGCAGCCGGTTGTCTCCCTGGAGGAGGAGGTGCGGCGGCCCCCCGCCATCGAGCGGCCGTCCTCCTTGCGCCGCGGTCGCTGATGGACTGTCTGCAGCCGGCGGCGGACGGGGTGCTGCTCCTGGTCCACGCCCAGCCCCGGGCCGCCAGCAACCGGCTCATGGGTCTTCATGACCGCGCGCTGCGGATCGGCATCACAGCACCACCCCTGGAGGGCCGGGCCAATGTCATGCTGGCCGCCTTCCTGGCTGACCTCTTCGATCTGCCCAAGTCTGCGGTGCGGCTTACGGCCGGCGACCGCGGCCGCAAGAAGCGCTTCCTGCTCCAGGGTCTGTCCCGGGAGCAGGCCGAAACCCGGCTGGCGGCCGTCTTGCCCAAGACCCCGTGACCTCCGGCGCCTGCAGGGCCCGGTTTCCTGAAGCCCCGACCAGGGGCCAGCCGCCGGCAGCGGCCCCCGCATTTTCCAGGCCCACAGCCTTGTCCTGACCGCGCAGTTGGTGGCATCGTGCTTGCAACGCGACGGCTGGAGGCTTTGGTGACGACTTCTTCGCCACGGTATCAACCAGGAGAGCCACCATGACCGAGCCCCCTGCCCAGGATGGTATGGAGCGGGCTGTTCTCGACCAGGCCGAGGCCCAGCTCCGGGCGGTCCTCGGCCGCATGCCCCGGGAGGTCTCCCTCCTGCTCTTCACCAGTGCCACGGCCAATCAGGTGTTCAGCGACGCCTTCCGCCAGGTGCTGCGGGCGATCCGCACCATGGCCCCCAAGGTGAGTCTGCGGGAGTTCGACCTGGGCCACCCAAAGGCCCGGGAGCACGAGGTGACGGCGGCCCCGACCCTGATCCTGGCCCCGGACCGGGCCGCCATCCGTTGGCTGGGCGCCCCCCTGGGGGAGGAGGGGCGGGTGCTGGTGGAGGCTCTGCTCATGCTGGGCTATGGAGACCTGGGCCTGGCCCCGGAATCCGAGCGCATCCTGGCCAAGCTGAGCGAGCCGCGGCAGGTTACCCTTTTTGTCAGCCCTACCTGCCCCTACTGTCCCCAGCAGGCCGTGAACGCCCTCAAGGCAGCCTTGGCCCGGCCGGATCTCATCTCCCTTTCCATCGTCGACATCCAGATCCATCCCGCCCTGGCCGACCGCTACGACGCCCACAGCGTCCCCCAGGTCTGGGCGAATGACGTGCTCATCGCCCGGGGCGCGCAGCCGGAAGAGCTGTTCATGACCTGCCTCTCGAAGCTCCAGGAGGAGACGGTCTTCATTCCGGAAAGTGACGCGCCCCTGGTGGAGGCGGACCTGGTGATCGTCGGCGGCGGCCCGGCGGGGCTCACCGCCGGCATCTACGGCGCCCGGGCGGGGCTCAAGACCGTGGTGATCGAAAAGGATGCCCTGGGCGGCCAGGTGGCGACCACGCCGGTGGTGGAGAACTACCCGGGCTTCACCCAGGTGGGCGGCAAGACCCTGGTGGACATCATGGTCAGCCACGCCCTCCAGTACGTGCAGATCTTCCCCGGTGAGGCGGTGCTGGACATCGTTGCTGGCCAGCCCCTGGAGGTGGCCACCAGCCGCCGCCGCTTCCAGGCCCGGGCCGTGCTCCTGGCCACCGGTGCCGGCTACCGCCATCTGGGCGTCCCCGGCGAGGCGCGCCTGGGCGGCCGGGGCGTCTCCTACTGCGCCACCTGCGACGGCGCGTTGTTCCGGGACCGGGATGTGGCCATGGTGGGCGGCGGCAACTCCGCCCTCACCGAGGCCTTGTACCTCCAGAACGTGGGGGCGCGGGTGACCATCATCCACCGCCGGGATCGCTTCCGGGCCCAGGAGCACCTGGTCCAGGCGGTGGCGGCTGCCGGCATCCCGATCCTCTTCCAGCACGAGGTGGAGGAGATCCTGGGGGAGGGCAGGGTGGAGGCGGTCCGGCTGCTGGACAATCGTGATGGCAGCCGCCGGCAGGTGCCGGTCCAGGGGGTGTTCATCGCCATCGGCTACCAGCCGGCGGTGGAGCTGGCCAAGAAGATCGGCGCCGGCCTCACCCCGGACGGCTATCTGCAGCAGGATGAGCGCCACCGGACCACGGTGCCCGGCGTCTATGCCGCCGGCGACGTGGCCGGCGGCGCCCGGCAGATTGTCACCGCGGCCGGCCAGGGAGCAGAGGCGGCCATGGCCATCTTCGAGGACCTGGTGCACCCCTACTGGACCGAATCCGGGTCGGCCTGATCCGCCCGGGAGCGAGGCTACCCATGCGCTGGTTGTCCGCCGCCCTCCTGGTCGCCCTCCTGGTGCCTCTTCTTGCCGGCTGCGACACCCGGGACAGCCGCATCGAGCGCAACCTGCCCTTCTTCCACTCCCTGCCCCCCGAGCACCAGGCCCTGATCGATCGCGGCCAGCTGGCCGTGGGCTTTTCGAGCCAGGAGGTCTACCTGGCCTGGGGCAAGCCCTCCCACGAGGCGGTCACCCAGGGCAGTCGGGGCCGGGTCACCACCTGGATCTACACCTGGAACCGGGCGGAGACCTATTATCGAACCCTGCGCTACTTCGACGAGCGCAGCGGCCGCTGGGAGTATATCGACCAGCCCTACACCGTGCAGCGGGAGGTGATCACGAAAGAGGTCGTCCTCCTCAACGACCGGGTGGACAGCTGGACCATCTACGACGCGCCGGTGCCGTGGAACGGGAACGACGGGCGTTAGCCCGGATCAGCTCATCCGCTGGAATTCGTTGTCCAGGTCCAGGTTGCAGCCCGAGGCGGCCGCTCCCTTCTTTTCCGGTGACGCTGGCAGCGCCACGCTGCCGCCGAAGGCAGGGCCGGCTTCGGGCCTGGCCGGCCTGGCCCGCGGTGCCGGGGCCGGCGCCGGGCTGGCCCCGGCCTCCACCTTGAAGAAGGCGATCTGCTGGCGCAAGACCTCGGCCTGGGCCGACATCTCTTCGCTGGTGGAGGCCATCTCTTCAGCCGCCGCCGAGTTCTGGCCGATGGCCTTCTCCACCTGCTGCATGGAGTTGGAGATCTCCTCCAGGGCCCGGGATACCTGGGCGACCCCCGAGGCCTGCTCCTTGCTGGACACGGAGATCTCCTGCACCAGCTCGGCGGTCTTGCGCACATCCGGCACCACGCCGCTGATGAGCTGGCAGGTGTCGTCGCTGACGCTGATGGTCCGGCGGGACAGCTCACTGATCTCCTGGGCTGCGCTCTGGCTCCGCTCGGCCAGCTTCCGCACCTCCGAGGCCACCACCGCGAAGCCTTTGCCGTGCTCCCCGGCCCGGGCCGCCTCGATGGCGGCGTTCAAGGCCAGAAGGTTGGTCTGCCGGGCAATCTCCTCGACGATCACGATCTTCTGGGCCACATCCCCCATGGCCTGGGCCATCTCCTGCACGGCCTGGGCGCCGCGGATGGCATCCTCCGCCGATTTGACGGCCAGGGCCTGGGTGGCCTGGGCGTTGTCTGCGTTCTGGCTCACCGAGGCGTTCATCTCCTCCATGGATGAGGAGACCTCCTCGGTGGCCGCCGAGACCTCCTCGACGTTGCTCGCCTGCTCGGAGGCCCCCTGGGACAGCATCTGGGCGGCACTGGCCGCCTCCTCGGCGGAGGCGGCCATGTTGTTGGCCGCATCCTGCACCTTGTGGACAATGCCCCGCAGCTCGCTCACCATGAGGTTCAGGGTCTTGCCCATCACGCCCACCTCGTCGGTGGAATCCACGGCAAAGGTGTCGGTGAGATCCCCCTGGGCCACCTTCCTGATGAACTCCACCATCCGGGCCACCGGCCGGGTGATGGCCCGGGCGATGAAGATGCCCGCCCCCAGTCCGAAGAGGAGGGAGAGCAGGCTCACCACCACCATGCCCCGCACCGCCGCCTTCTCGTCCGCCTCCACCGTGGCCATGGCCTCCTCGGTGAAGGCCTCGATCTCGGCGTAGAGCGCGCCCAGTTCGCTGTCCAGCTGATCCGCCTCCTCCTCCGCCCGCTCGGCCCAGGCCTCGGCCTCGTGCACCTGGCCGGCCTTGATGAGGCCGAAGATCCGCTCGGCATGGTTGGCGAAGTCCTCGTGCTCCTGGGCGATTCTGGCCAGCTGCTCCAGGACCCCCTCAAGCTCCGCCCGGTCGCGGCCGCTGTCGGCCGTGGCCAGGGACTGCTCGGCCAGCTTTTCGCCCTCCTTGATCCTGGCCTCCACCACCTTGGAGGCTGCCCCGAAGGCCTCCTGGGCGTGGGCAAGGCCAGTGGCCGCCACATCCTTGGCCGCCAGCACCTCGCCGAAGCGCAAGGCCCGCTCCACAAACATCGCCTGCTCCAGCTGGTGAGTCTCGATGTCGGTGACGATGGCGGTGAGCGGGATATCCCGGTGGCCGACCGCGACGATCTCGTCACCGATGGACCAGAATTTGGTCATCCCGAAGCCGGCCATGGCGACCATCAGCACCAGGAGCACCGCCACCAGGCTGAGGATCTTGGCGCCGATGCTCAGGTTGCGGATGAAGCGCTGGCTGTCGCCACTTCTGACGAGCAGCACCAGGAGCAGCAGAATGGCGACGATGCCGACCCCCAGGGCTGCCCAGGCCACCGCTCCGGCCTGGCTTTCCTCGCTGCCGCCACCATGGGCCTGGGACACCGGTTCCCGCCCGGCGGTAGCCGCGGCTCTGGCCGACTCCGCCGGCAACGGCCGGGCGCCCTCGGCCCGCACCGTCGCCCCCCGGCCCAGCTCCGCTGCCAATCCCGGGTCCGTGCCCACCGTGGCGGTCCGGGCCGGCGCACTGCCATGGCCGGCAGCCGCTGCCCCCTCATCCAAGGCCCATCCCAGCCCCGCCGTGCCGATGATGATGGTGAGAGATCCCACGATACCGAGCAGCCACCGCGACGCCTGACGTTCCATCGCCCGTCCCTCCCCCCGAAGGTGAACTCTAGGAAGCGCCAAGGGATTGCAGTCGGCCATCCCCAGGTTGGCTTCCGGGCCTTCTCTATCATGCGCACAAGGCAGCGAGGAGCGTCAAGGGCGGAGGGGGGCGACCGGGCCGGCCGGAGCACCAGCTGCCGGAGCGGACCTCAGGCGGGATCCACCGGCAGGTACTCGGGTCGCCAGCGCAGCCGCTCCACCAGGGTGCGCAGCCGTTCCGGGTCGTTGTTGTGCTGGAACTGGGAGAACACGCAAAGGCCGCTCACCCCTTCCCGGATGGCGGCCTGGCCCACGGCGTGGGCCACGGCCAGGCTGATGGTCCGCAACGAGGCCACCTTCGGCATCAGGATCCCCTGGCGGCGGTCGGCGGCGCTCACCTGGGCCGCCACCGCCCGGGCCGCGGCGGTGAAGAAGGCCGGCAGCACCGCCCGGGCGCCGGAGGCCAGCACCCCCAGCCCGAGGCCCGGGAAGACAAAGACATTGTTGGCCTGGCCGACCCGGGCGGACCGGCCGCCCCCGGTCAGGGGCGGAAACGGGCTGCCGGTGGCCACCAGGGCCCGGCCGTTGCTGGCGGCCATGATCGCCTCCGGCGTGGCCTCGCAGTTGGCGGTGGGGTTGCTCAAGGGCAGAATGACCGGCCGGGGGCTGTTGGCGACCATGGCCGCGATCACCTCGGCCGTGAAGGAGCCGGCCTGGCCGGACGTGCCCACCAGCACCGTTGCCCGGGTCTGGCGGATGATCCCGGCCAGGCTGGCCGGCCGGTCCGCGAGCAACGGGGCGAAGAGCGCCGGCTCCTTGGCGAACTTCACCTTGTACGGCTCCAGCGGCCGATCCAAGGTTACCAGGCCCCGGCGGTCCACGGTGAAGATCCGCGCCCGGGCCTCATTCGGGGTCGCCCCCTCCTCCTCCAGGGCCACGGCGATCTGCTCGGCGATCCCCACCCCGCCGGCCCCGGCGCCGTGGATGAGGAACACCTGGTCGGCCAGGCGCTCCTTCTTGATGGCCATGGCGGACAGCATCGCCGCCAGGGTCACGGCACCGGTGCCCTGGATGTCGTCGTTGAAGGAGATGAGGTCGTGGAGATAGGCATCCCGGATGGCAAAGGCGTTCTGCTTGGAAAAATCTTCCCACTGGCACAGGGCATTGGGAAACACGGCCCGGAAGGCCTGGGCGAAGCGCTGCACGAACCGGACGTATTCTTCGCCCTGGAGGCGGGGGTGGCGCCAGCCCAGGTAGTCGGGATCGTCCAGGAGGGCCTGGTTGTCGGTGCCCACGTCCAGAGAGATGGGCAGGCAGTGCCAGGGGGCGATGCCGGCCCCCTGGGTATAGAGCATCAGCTTGCCCAGGCAGATGGCGATGCCGCCCGCCCCCTGGTCACCGATGCCCAGGATGCCCTGGTTGTCGGTGACCACCGCCACCCGGATCTCCCGGTGGCCGAACTGCTCCAGGATGGCCTCCGCCTGCCCGATGTTGCCGGGAAAGAAATGGACGCCCTGGGCCCGGCGGAACAGGGAGGAGTAGCGCTGGCAGGCCAGGCCCACGGTGGGCGTGTAGATGATGGGCATGAAGGCCTCGATGTCGCTGGCCACAAGCGCATGGGCCAGGGTGGCGTTGCGGTCGAAGAGGGAGCGGATCTCGATGAACTTGTCGATGGGATCCGCCTTGGCCTCCACCCGCAGCCGGCAGTTGGCCACCTGGCTGGCCATGGTCCGCACCGCCGGCGGCACCAGCCCTTCCAGCCCCAGGGCCCGCCGTTCTGCCAGGCCGAATGAGGTGCCCTTGTTGGTGAAGCCGTTGGCCAGCACCTCTACCCCCCGCCGGTGCGCCAGCAGCCGCCGGGTGTTGCCATACTGGTCGTAGACAAAGCTCACTGGCCGGTTCGGCATGTCATCCTCCCTGCGCCCTCCCTCCGCCGGCCTGGGCAACGCCGGCTCTTCTGTGGTACACCATTTGCCATATCTCTGCCCAGAGATTTGCATACCATCGTCGGAGAAGGCGTTTGAGCGGACGGCGGCCGCCAAGCGCCGGAGGGCCGAACTGTCCATCGCGGCAGGATTTGTCCTGTGCTGCAAGAAAAGACCCGAATCGCCAGCCGCGCCGACCAGCAGCCGGTGTCTCCCCGTGCCGGCAGCCTGCCCCTTGCCTTTTGGCTGGGGCCTGTGCCAGGCTGATGCAGCCTGACCGAAGGTCCACGCCCGCCGAGTGCATTCCCCACCATCTCTCCTTTGCCGGACGCGGGACAGGGCGCGTCCGGCCCTGGTCTTGCAAATGGGCGATAGCATGATGCGCCTCCTGACCGTCACGCTCTCCACCTGCCTCCTGGTCGCCGGCTGCGCGCCGGTACCGCTGCCCGATCTCCCGCTCTCCCATCCGGCGCATGTGGCGGCCCCGGAGGCGAGGCCCTGGCCGGCCGCCCCTGCCCCGGCGGAGCAGGAGGCCGCGCAACCGCCGGCGCCGGCCCATCCTGCGGCCGGACACCACCACGGCCACGGGGCAGAGGGGGGGCACCCATGAAGGCCGTCTGGGTCGCGCTGCTTCTTCTTGCCGGCTGCGCAGCCGTGCCCCAGGACCGGGGCTTCGAGGCGGTGCGGCGGGACCTGGAGGCAAGGGCCGGAACCGTCCCCCCCTGGAATCGGCAGCTCTCGGACGAGGGAACGGCGCCGGCGCCGGTACCGGAGCTGCTCCGGCAGGAGCTGACCGCCGACCGCGCCGTCCAGATCGCGCTGCTCAACAACCGGCGGGTGCAGGCGGTGTACGAGGAGGTGGGCGTCGCCCATGCCGATCTGGTGCAGGCCGGCCTGCTCGCCAATCCGGTGCTCGCCGCCTCGGTGCGCTGGGAGGACGGCGGCTCGCCGGCCATCGAGCTGGCGGTGGCGGAGAGCTTTCTGGGCATCTTCGCCATCCCGCTCCGGCAGCGGCTGGCCGCAGCCGAGCTGGCGCTGGCCCAGCGGCGGGTGGTGGGTGCGGTCCTGGATCTGGCCTGGGAGGTTCGCGCTACCTTTCTGCGCTACCAGACGGAGCTGGAGCAGCTGGCGCTCGGGCGCCGACTTGTGGCCAGCGCCGAGCTGGCCGCGGAGATCGCCCGGCGGCTCCATGCGGCCGGCAACTTGACCGATCTGGATCTGGCCCGGGAGCGGGCGATGGCGGCAGGGGTCCGGCTCGACTTTGCGGAGGCGGAACAGGCGGTGGCCGCGGGCCGGGAGCGGCTGAACGGGCTCTTGGGCCTCTTCGGCGAGGATACCGCCTGGCGGGCCGCACCCTTGCCGCAGCTGCCGGCCGCGGATCCGGAGCCGGCCCAGGTGGAGCGCCGGGCGATCGAGGCGAGCCTGGACCTGGGGATCGCCCGCCACCGGGCGGCAGTGGCGGCCGAGCGCCTGGGCAGCGGCCGGCTGCAGCAGCTCCTCGACGGCGCCGGGCTTGGTGCCGACCTGCAGCGGGAGGCAGGCGAATGGTCGGCGGGTCCCGCGGTGGAGGTGGCCGTCCCCATCGTCGACTGGGGCCAGGGACCGGCCATGGCGGCTGAGGCCGAGCTGCGGGGCTCCTGGCGGGAATACACCGCCATGGCGGTGGAGGTGCGCGCCGCGGCGCGGGCTGCGGCCCAGCGCCTCATGGCGGCGCGCCAGCGGGCCCGGTACTGCGCCACGGTGCTGGTGCCGCTCCACGAGACGATCACATCCGAAACCCTCCTGGCACTGAACGCCATGCAGATCGGCCCCGCCGATCTTCTGGCCGCCCAGCGGCAGGAGACGCAGGCCCGGCGCCAGGCGGTTGCGGCGCTTGGCGACTACTGGCTGGCCCGGGCCGAACTGGAGCAGATCCTCAATGGCCGCCTGCCGCC
This sequence comes from Thermodesulfobacteriota bacterium, assembly GCA_040755095.1. NCBI lineage: Bacteria > Pseudomonadati > Thermodesulfobacteriota > Thermodesulfobacteriota bacterium. The sequence goes on along the minus strand of JBFMBH010000007.1, from coordinate 50,986 downwards.
GGCTGCGGGGATGGAGCCGGCCATGGGGGCGCGGCCGGCCCCCGGTTCCGGCGGCAGTGCCGGGCATTGAGCGAGGAATGACGGTGACCGGGCGTATCGGCAAGGCAGCGCTGTTGATCCTGGTGGTCTGGGCCCTGGCGGTCCCGGGCACCAGGCTCCCCTCCTGGGCCGCCGCGCCGGGCCGGCCTGGTCGCGACTATGCGCCGGTGGTCGTGCCCAACGGCACCACCCTGCCCTGGCACCTGGTGGAGGGTGTCAAGGTCTTCCATCTCGTGGCCGCGGAATTCGAGCATGAATTCGCGCCCGGCCTTATCGCCCGGGTCTGGGGCTACAACGGGCAGACCCCTGGCCCGGTGATCGAGGCCGTGGCAGGGGACCGGGTGCGGATCTACGTGACCAACCGCCTGCCGGAAGGCACCAGCGTCCATTGGCACGGCATGATCGTGCCTAACGGCATGGATGGGGTGGCTGGGCTCACCCAGCGGGAGATCCGGCCAGGGGAGACCTTCCGCTACGAGTTCACCCTCCGCACGGCCGGCACCTTCATGTATCACCCGCATCGGGACGAGATGATCCAGATGGGCATGGGGCTCACCGGCATGTTTGTGGTGCATCCCCGGCTGGGCAAGGAGGAGCGGGCCGACCGGGATTTTGCCCTGATGCTGCACGAGTGGCTGATCGAGCCCGGCACCAGGCGGCCGCATCCGGGGGCCATGAGCGGCTTCAATGTGCTGACCATCAATGGCAAGGCCTTCCCGGCCACCGATGCCCTGGTGGCGAGTCAGGGCGAGCGGGTGCGCATCCGCCTGGGCAACCTGAGCGCCATGGAGCATCACCCCATCCACCTGCATGGGTACTCCTTCAAGATCACCGCCACGGATGGCGGCCCGATCCCAGCCCCGGCGCAGTGGCCGGAAACCACGGTCCTGGTGCCGGTGGGCACCACCCGGGACATCGAGCTTGTCGCCTCGCATGCCGGTGATTGGCTCATGCATTGCCACATGACCCACCACGTCATGAACCAGATGGGACATGGCCCGAGCCTGCTGGGCCTGGACCCGGCAGGCCTGGATCAGCGGGTGGGCGATCTGGTGTCCGGCTCCATGATCATAGGCCAGACCGGCATGGCCGGCATGGCGGAAATGGGCATGCCGGTGCCCCGCAACAGCATCCCGATGGCCGGCAAGGAGGGGCCCTGGGGCTTTATCGACATGGGCGGCATGGTCACCGTCCTCAAGGTGCGCCCAGGCCTTGCGAGCTACGAGGATCCGGGCTGGTACCGGCAGCCGGCCGGCACGACGGCCCGGCCGGCCACAGCCGAGGAGCTGGCCGCGGACGGGATCAGATGAACCGCAGAATGTCCAACAAGGAATTTCGAAGGTCGAAGGGACTGGTCGTTGACGTTTCGGATCCGTGCTGCCGGTCCCTTCTGCGGTTGGACATTCCTTGTTCGAGATTCGACATTCGATGTTTCAGAGGGCCTGATGCGGGACTGGAATGTGGTGATCACGGTGCGGGAAGGGGGCTTCGCCCGGGCGCGGCGTCTGCTGGAGAGCCTCGGTGAGGTGGGCCGGACAGATTTCTACAACGTCCTGGTGATGAAGGCCGGCGATCGGCCGCAGTACATGGAAACGCTCCGGGAGCAGGTGACGGCCGAGCCGGATCTCCTGAGCCAGGTCCTGGCCCGGGTGCTGCCGGCCAGCGCGGTCTTCAACTTCCAGACGCCGGCGCAGTTCGAATCCCAGGCCCAGGAGATCGTGGCCGCCTTGGTGCCGGCCCTGGCCAACAAGGCGTTCCATGTGCGGATGACCCGCCGGGGCTTCAAGGGCCGGCTGTCCAGCATGGACGAGGAGCGCTTCCTGGACCACTTCCTCCTGGCGGCCCTGGAGGAGGCGGGCACCCCGGGCCAGATCCGCTTTGCCAGCCCGGAGGCGGTCATCGCCATCGAGACCGTGGGACCCCGGGCCGGGCTGGCGCTTTGGCAGCGACCCGACCTGGAGCGTTATCCCTTCCTGCGGATCCAGTGAGTACTGGCCCAAAACAACATCCGGCACCGGTGCCCGGTGCCGAAGTCCCCGGTAGGCGGCCGAGGCAGGATCTTCCGGACCTATGGACCGAAAACGCGTTCTCATCCTCGGCGCCGGTTTTGCCGGGCTCAATGTCGCCAAGAGGCTCGGCAACCGGGATGGCATTGCGGTGGAACTGGTGGACCGCAAGAACCACCACCTCTTTCAACCGCTCCTCTACCAGGTGGCCACCGGCGGCCTCAACCCGGCGGACATCGCCATGCCCATCCGCAGCATCCTGGCGGGCTACCAGAACATCGGGGTGCTGCTGGCCGAGGTCCGGTCGTTCGATCTGGCGGCGCGGTCGGTGGAGACCTCCATCGGCCGTCTTGGGTACGACTACCTGGTGGTGGCCTGCGGCGCCCAGCACACCTATTTCGCCCATTCCGAATGGGAGGAGCACGCCCCGGGCCTCAAAACCCTGGAGCAGGCCACCGAGATCCGGCGCCGCATCCTCACCGCCTACGAAAAGGCCGAAGGCGAGCCGGACCCGGCCATCCGCAAGAAGCTGCTCACCTTCGTCGTTGTCGGCGGCGGCGCCACCGGCGTTGAGATCGCCGGCGCCATCGGCGAGATGAGCCGATACACGCTGGTCAAGGACTTCCGCAACATCGACCCCAAGCTGACGCGGATCATGCTCGTGGAAGGCGGGCCGCGGATTCTGCCGGCGTTCACCGCCGAGCAGGCGAGCCGGGCGACCCGGGACCTGGAAAGCCTGGGTGTTCAGGTCTGGACATCGAGCATGGTCACGCGCCTGGATGCCGGCGGCGTGGAGATCATGAACGAGAGGATCGAAGCCGGTACCGTGCTGTGGGCGGCCGGCATCAAGGCCTCGGAGCTGGGCCGGCGGCTGGGGGCCGACCTCGATGCCAGCGGCCGGGTGCTGGTGGAGCCGGATCTCAGCATCAAGGGCCACCCGGAGGTGTTCGTGGCCGGCGACCTGGCCAACTTCTCCCACCAGACCGGTGGCCCGCTGCCGGCCCTGGCCCCGGTGGCCCTGCAGCAGGGCCGCTTCATCGCCCGGACCATTGTCGCCGAGCAGAAAGGTGAGTCCCGGCGGCCGTTCCGGTACCTGGACAAGGGGCAGCTCGCCACCATCGGCCGGAGCAAGGCGGTGCTGGAGATCGGCCGGATCAGGCTGTCGGGGGCGCTGGCCTGGATGGCGTGGCTCCTGGTCCACATCTTCTATCTGACCGGCTTCCGGAACCGGGTCTTTGTCATTCTGCAATGGGCCTGGTCCTTCCTGACCCTGCGCCGGGGTGCCCGACTGATCGTCGGCAAGCAGTGGCGCTTCTACAACGGCCAGCCGAAGAAGGGCTGTCCCGACCCGTAGCCGTGCAGAGCCTTGTTGGAGGAGCGCCATGAAGGAAGCGATGTTCTATGAAAAGGAGAAGGACTTGGTGGCCGGCTGCCGGCTGTGCCACCACCACTGCCACATCAAGGACGGCCGCCGGGGGCTGTGCGGGGTGCGGGAGAACCGGGGCGGCACCCTGTACACCCTGGTCTATGGCCGGACGGTGTCCGAGAACCCTGACCCCATCGAGAAAAAGCCCCTGTTCCACTTCCAGCCCGGCTCCCGGTCCTACTCCATCGCCACCGTCGGCTGCAACTTCTTCTGCGAGCACTGCCAGAACTACCAGATCTCCCAGTATCCCCATACCAAGGGGGCGGATATCATCGGCGGCGAGCGCACCCCGGAAGAGATCGTCGCCGCCGCCATCCGCGCCCGCTGCCAAAGCGTCTGCTTCACCTACGTCGAGCCGACCATCTTCTACGAATTCGCCTACGACTGCGCGCAGGCGGCCCGGGCCCAGGGGCTGGCCAACGTCTTTGTCAGCAACGGCTACATGGGGCCCGAGGTGACCCGGCACCTGGCGCCGGTGCTCGGCGGCATCAACATCGACATCAAGGCCTTCACCGAGCGGTTCTACAAGGAGGTCTGCAAGGCGAAGCTGGCGCCGGTGCTGGACAACGTGCGCCTGATGCACGAGCTGGGCGTCTGGGTGGAGATCACCACCCTCGTCATCCCCGGCTGGAACGACTCCGAGGCCGAGCTGCGGGACATCGCCCGCTTCGTCAAGGGGGTCGACCCGGCCATGCCGTGGCATGTCAGCGCCTTCCATCCCACCTACCGGATGACCGACCGGCCGCGCACGCCGGTGGCCACGGTCCGCCGGGCCTGGGAGATCGGCCGGGAGGAGGGCCTGCGGTTCGTCTACGAAGGCAATGTCCCGGGGGCGGGCGGCGAAAACACCACCTGCCCGGCCTGCGGGGAGACGCTCGTGGAGCGGTTGGGCTTCAGCGTGCTCGCCAACCGGCTGCAGGAGGGGCGGTGCTTTGCCTGCCGGGAGCGGATCGAGGGCATCTGGTCGTGAGGCCGGGAGGAAGGGTCGGTCTGGGGCTCGAATGCGGGCTCCTATTCTTCGTCGCTCCGGCCGCCTTGTACCTCGTTCGTTTCGCCATGGCCTTCCGGATCATCCCCCTGGTGTGCGGCCTGGCGCTGGCCAGCGGCCTGTATCTGGCCAGGTGCGACGGCTTCGACCGGGCCATGCTCTGGAACACCAAGGCCCTGCGGCGGCAGTTGGCCGAGATGCTGCGCATCTTCCTGCCTCTGGCCCTGGTGCTGACCGTTGCCGCCTGGCACTTCCTGCCCCGGCAGTTCCTGGCCTTTCCCCGCACCCGGCCCTTTTTGTGGGGCCTGGTCATGCTCCTCTACCCGGCCGTCATGGTCTATCCCCAGGAGCTGGTCTTCCGGGCCTTCTTCTTCCAGCGCTACCGCCCCCTGTTCGCCGATGACCGGCATCTCATCCTGGTCAATGCCGTAAGCTTCGGCATCGCCCACGCCGTCTACGGCAACTGGCTGGCGCCGGTCCTGTCCGGCTTCGGCGGCATCCTGTTCGGGTGGCGCTATCTCCGCTCCCAATCGCTGCTCGCCACCAGCATTGAGCATGCCCTGTGGGGCAACCTCCTGTTCACCGCCGGCTTTGGCTGGTATTTCTACAGCGGCGCCATCCGGTGACGGGTGCCCCCACCCGGGTGCCTGATCACAGGGGGGCCACGCCCGAGCCGGCTCGGGGGCCTGGGTGAGGTGGCGGAGTCGCGGTTCCTTCCTGAGCCGGGAGAGGGCCGGAGCTTGGCCTTTGGCGGCGGCGATGGCGGCGACCGCGATGGGGAAGGTGGGCAGGCGGCGGAGGCGGCAGGTCTGGCGTACGGTGAGGATCCATTCGGCCCAGCGGTCAGCCCTTTTCGCTCAAGGCGCCGAGGGACCGCTCGGGGCCGCCGAAGGCCTGGGCCGGCGAGGGGCGGGCAGGAAGAAGCCTCGCCGCCCGGTTCAGGCAGATCCCGGGCGGCCTTTCGGAATCGCGCGGCCCGCCACCGGGCCAGGTGCGCCAGGTCAGCCCCGATGGGGTCGGCCGCCGCGTGACGGGTCGATCACGTCTTGAGATCCAGGAGGGCGCCCAGCATCTCGTCGCCGGTCTGGATCACCTTGAGGTTGGCCTCGAAGCTCCGGCGGGCCAGGAGCATGTGGGGCATCTCCTCGGTCAGGTCGACGTTGGATTTCTCCACCAGCACCAGGCCGGCCGCCGTCTCCTCCAGCACCTCCGGACCGGGGGTGGCCACCGTCTCCACCCGGGCCGTCACGCCGCCGCCGGCTGTTTCGGCCAGCACGGTCCGCCCCTTCTTGAAGCCATCCGATTCCACGTTGGCGACGTTGTTGGCCGTGACCCCCAGCCGTTTGGCCTGGGCCTGGAGCCCGGACATGGCGCTCTTGATCCCGTCGATCATGGCAAGACCTCCTGGGGACCGTGGTAAGGCCCGACCGCGGGCGCCAGTCCCCTTCCACCATTGTCGCAAACAGGAGCCCTCCTGGCAAGACCGGGATGGGGAGCGGCTACTCCGCGGCATTCGCCTCGTCCGGAGACGAGGTGGGGACCGCCTCGCTCCACCGGCAGGACCGTTGGGCGCAACGCAGCCGGCGCCGGCCGTCCTTGCTCACCTTCTCCACCACGTACGGGGCGCTGCAGGCCGGGCAGCTGCGGGCCACCGGCTTGTCCCAGAGGGCGAAGGTGCACTTGGGATACCGGTTGCAGCCGAAGAAGGGCTTGCCCCGTTTGGAGACCCGGGCCACCAGCTCGCCGTCGCAGTCGCTGGCCGGGCAGGGGACGCCGGTTCCCAGGGCCCGGGTGCTCTTGCACTCCGGGTAGCCAGAGCAGGCCAGGAAGCGGCCCAGGCGGCCCTGTTTGAAGACCATGGGCCGGCCGCATTTGTCGCACATCTCCTGGCTGGGCTCGGGAGAGGGTCGCTCCAGGGGGACGATGGTGCCGTCGGTCTGGCGCTGGAAGTCGGCGGTGTGCTTGCAGGTGGGGTAGTTTTCGCAGGCCAGAAATTCGCCGTTGCGGCCCCAGCGGACCACCAGCTTGGCGCCACAGGCGGGGCAGGGGATGCCGGTGGGGGTGATTCGCCGGCGCACCGACTGCATCTCCTCCCGGGCCCGCTCCAGGCTCTCGGCAAAGGGGCCGTAGAACTCCTTCAGAATCGCCAGCCAGGGTCTCGTGCCGTCCTCCACCTGGTCCAGATGCTCTTCCATGCCGGCGGTGAATTCCACGTCCAGGATCCCGGGGAAATGCTGGACGAGAAGCCCGTTGACCAGGCGTCCCAGATCGGTGGGACGCAGCTTGCGCTCCTCCACCGCCACATATTCCTTGTCGACGATCGTGGACAGGATGGTGGCGTAGGTGCTGGGCCGGCCGACGCCGTTCTCCTCCAGGGCCCGGACCAGGGTGGCCTCCGTGTACCGGGGAGGCGGCTGGGTGAAGTGCTGCTTGGGGGTGAGCTCCGTAAGGGTGAGAGTCTCCCCCTTCGCCAGGGCCGGGAGCGGCAGGGCAGCCTCCTCCTCGGCCCCCTCGTCCCGGCCCTCCTCGTAGACGGCCAAGAAGCCGGGGAAGCGGAGCACCGAGCCTGTGGCCTTGAGCTCATAGCGGCCGGCCTCGATCAGGATCACGGTCTGATCATAGAGGGCCGGCGCCATCTGGGAAGCAACGAAGCGCTTCCAGATCAGGCTGTAGAGGGCGGCCAGATCCCGATCCAGGAGAGGAGCTACCTCCTCCGGGGTCAGAGCGACCTGGGTGGGCCGAATGGCCTCGTGGGCGTCCTGGGCGCCCTTCTTGCTCCGGTAGAAGACCGGCTTGCCGGGCAGGTGGTCCTTCCCGAACCGGGTGTCGATGAGGGTGCGCACCTCGGCGATGGCCTCTGCCGACGTGCGCACCGAGTCGGTGCGCATGTAGGTGATGAGGCCCACCGGGCCTTCATCGCCCAGCTCGATGCCCTCGTAGAGGCGCTGGGCCAGGGTCATGGTCTTCTTGGCGGAGAAGCGCAGCTTGCGGTTGGCGTCCTGTTGCAGGGTGCTGGTGATGAAAGGCGGGCTGGGGTGCCGTTTCTTCTCCTTGCGATCGAGGTCGCGGACGACGAAGGTAGCGGGTCGCAGATCCGCCACCACCCGCAGGGCCGCCGTCTCGTCCGGCAGGCGGATCTTTTTGCCCGCCTCCTTGTCCACCTGGGCGACAAAGGCCGGGGGCCTGGGGCCGGTCAGGCCGGCGCCGATGGTCCAGTACTCCTCGGGCCGGAATGCCTCAATGGCCTCCTCCCGGTCGCAGATCATCCGCACCGCCACCGATTGGACCCGCCCGGCGGACAGCCCTCGTCGCACCTTGTCCCAGAGGAGCGGCGAGATCTGGTAGCCCACCAGCCGGTCCAGGATCCGGCGGGCCTGCTGGGCCTCGAAGCGGTCCTGGTTGAGATCGGCCGCTTCTGCCAGGGCGGCCAGGATGGCCTTCTTGGTCAGCTCGTGGAAGAGCGCCCGCCGGATCGGCCGGCGGGCGGCGGCCAGGAGCTGGGCGATGTGCCAGGCAATGGCCTCCCCCTCCCGGTCCGGATCCGAGGCCAGGAAGATGGTGTCGGCCTGGCCGGCTGCCTTTTGCAGGTCCTTGATGACCGGCCCTTTGCCCTTGATGGTCACATACTGGGGCGTGAAGTCGTGCTCGATGTCCACCCCCAGGGCCCGCGGGGGCAGGTCGATGACATGGCCCACCGAGGCCTTCACCAGGAAGTCCCGGCCCAGATATTTTTGCAGGGTGCGGGCCTTGGCCGGCGATTCGACGATGACGAGGGATTTTCCCATGGGATCACGTTGGCGGCCGGTGTGGCGCCGGCCCGGGGATGATCAGGTCTTGCCGCGGCCAGGTCCCGAGGGCCCCTGGTAGCGGCGGCCGGGCAGCACGGTCACCAGCCCGGCAAGCTCCAGCAGCAAAAGGGCCTCGCTGACGGCCGCGGCCGGCATGGCGGCGGCGTGGATGATGGCATCGATGTCCAGCGGCCCGGCGGCCAGCAGGCCGAGGATCCGCTCCTGCTCCCGAGGTCTGGCCGGTGCCGGCGGGCTGGCCGGCGCCGGTACGGTACTCCGGGCGGCGACGGTCAGCCTGAGCTCTTCCAGGATGTCGGTCTCGTTCTGGACCAGCTTCGCCCCCTGCTGGAGCAGGCGGTGGGTCCCCTCGCTGGTGGCCGAGTCCACCCGGCCAGGGACGGCAAAGACCTCCCGTCCCTGATCCAGAGCCAGAGTGGCGGTGATGAGCGATCCCGAGCGGCCAGACGCCTCCACCACCACCACCCCCAGGGCCAAGCCGCTGATGATCCGGTTGCGGGCTGGGAAATGCCAGGGACTGGGGCGGGTGCCTAAAGGCAGCTCGGTCACGATCGCCCCCTTGCCGGCGATCTCCCGGAACAGGGCGGCGTGGGCTGGCGGGTAGATCCGATCCAGGCCGCAGCCCAGGACGGCCAGGGTGCGGCCGCCGGCAGCCAGGGCTCCCTGATGGGCGGCGCCGTCGATGCCCCGGGCCAGGCCGCTGACCACCGCGACGCCGCAACCGGCCAGGCCGGCCGCCAAACGGTTGGCCACCGCCAGGCCGTAGCCGCTGGCGTCCCGGGAGCCGACCATGGCCACCGCCAGCCGATCTTCGGCCAGGATATTGCCCAGGATGTGCAGCACCAGCGGCGGATCCGGGATGGTGCGCAGGTTCTCCGGATAATCTTCCGCTTCCCAGGTCAGAATCCTGGCCCCCAGGCGGGCGCTTCTGGCCAGGATCCGGTCCGCCTCCTGGCGGGGTGGCTGGGTCACGATTGCCGCAGCCAGGGCCGGCTTCAGCCCCGGCACCCCGGCCAGGCTCTCCCGGGAGGCGGCCAGCACCGCCGCCGGATCGCCGAAGCGCTCCAGAAGACGCCGCATGGTCACCGGCCCCATGCCGGGGACCAGGGCCAGGGTCAGCCAGTCGTGCACCGAGGGCATGGCGGGAGGGCCGGCAGCCAGGGACGGCCCCGCCAGGGAGCGGGAGGCAGGCGCGAGGGCAAGGGATTGATCAGCACGTGGGATCTCGAAGCGAAAAACCGGTCCGGCGAACAGGGACCTTACGAGCAACCGCCTCGGCCGGCAGACACCGAGATGCGGGCAACAACTACCCGATGGCAGGGCGGCCTGTCAAGGCCTTTTCCCGATGGTCCCTGGCCGGGCAGGGGGAGGAATGGGCGGCATCAGTTGTTCCGGAAGATGGCCAGCGTCTTGGTGCGGCTGGGGTGCTTGAGCTTCTTCAAGGCCTTGGCCTCGATCTGCCGGATCCGCTCCCGGGTGACGCAGAAATCGCGGCCCACCTCCTCCAGGGTGTGATCGCTGTGGGTGTCGATCCCGAAGCGCAGCCGTAGCACCCGTTCTTCACGGGGGGTGAGGGAGGCCAGGACCGAGCGCAGCTTCTCCTTGAGGCCCCTCTGGGTGGCCGCCTCGATGGGGGAGATCGACTCCTGATCCTCGATGAAATCCCCCAGAAAGGAATCCTCGCCGTCACCGATCGGCGAATCCAGGGAGATGGGGTCCCGGGCGATCTTGAGAATGTTGCGCACCTTGTCCACCGGCATCTCCAGCCGTTCGGCGATCTCCTCCGGAGTGGGGTCGCGGCCCTCCTCCTGATAGATGTCCCGGGAGACCTTCACCAGCCGGTTGATGGTCTCGATCATGTGCACCGGGATGCGGATGGTCCGGGCCTGGTCGGCGATCGCCCGGCTGATGGCCTGGCGGATCCACCAGGTGGCGTAGGTGCTGAACTTGTAGCCGCGCCGGTACTCGAACTTTTCCACCGCTTTCATCAGGCCGATGTTGCCCTCCTGGATGAGGTCCAAGAGCTGCAAGCCCCGGTTGGCGTAGCGCTTGGACACGCTGACCACCAGGCGCAGGTTGGCGCGCACCAGCTCGTTGCGGGCCGTGCGCGCCTCTTCTTCGCCCAGATCGATCTTGTAGAGGATGGCGTGGAACTTCTCGAAGCTGATGCCGTGACGCTCCTCCAGCACCTTGAGCAGCTCGGAAGAGGGGGGCGGTGGCGCCTCCAGGTAGCTGGGCTCGTCCAGGCTCCGCATGCGCAGCACCTCGGTATGCACCGATTCGAAGGTCCGGGCCAGCTCCCGGAGCTGGGTGACGATGGCGCTGACATGGGTGGGGCAGAAATGATCCTCCTGGAAGATCTGGACAATCCGGTTTGACAGCCGCTCGATCTCCTTGCGGATCTTCTTCTGGCGGCCGGGATCGGCGGCGGTCGGCTGGTGGAACTGCCGCCACAGGCCGATCCGTTCCTGATCCAGGGTGCGCGCCTCCTCCAGCTGGGCGAAGAAGCGGGCCTTGCGCTCTTCCTTCCTGGCAGGGCTGGCGTCGTCATAGCCCCGGAGGATATCGCTGACGCCCAGGGCCCCGGCCTGCAGGCGGCGGCCGAGCTTGCTGATCCGGCTCAAAGCCAGGGGGGTGGCCAGCACCGCGTTCTGGACGCGGTTCTCGCCGCTTTCGATCCTTTTCGCGATCTCGATCTCTTCGTCCCTGGTCAGAAGGGGGACGGCCCCCATCTCCCGCAGGTAGACCTTGACCGGATCCACATCCCGGCTTTCTTCCTCACCCCCCTCCTCAAAACCCTCGTCCAGGGCATCCAGAAGAGGGGCGCCGTCGGCGGTGGTGCTTTCGTCGCCGTAGGCCAGGGCCAGACCACCCTCCTCGTCGGCGCCCAGGAAGGCGCCCACCAGGGGCATCTCCTCGGCGGTCTCTTCGCTCTCGAAGAGGATGGCCCCCTCGTCGGCGTCGGCCGCGGCCGGTTCTCCTCCATCGTCGTCCAGAGGGATCGGCTCTTCGAATTCGTCGTCGTCCTTGTGACGGACCGGCATGGCTCGTGTTGTGTCCTCAGTGGAAGTGGCCGCCAGCCCCGGGCGGGGAAGCCAGGCGGAGGTCCAAGGCCATTTTCGCCTTGAGGAGCTCGGCCAGGAGGCGGTCGTTGGCGGCAGCCTGCGCCTCCTGGATGCGGGTGAGGATCTGATCACGCTCCTGGCGCAGGTGCAGGCGCTCCAGGCGGGTGAGCATCTCGGCGGCAGCCTGGGCAGCCAGCTCCGGGGTCCAAGCCGGGGCAGCCGCCAGGCCGGCTGTCACCAGGATCCGTTCCGGCCCGTCCCCCAGCAACAGGGTGAGCGCGCTCCAGTCCGGGCAGCCTTCCTGCTGCCGGACCGTCTGCATGGCCTCCCAGATCGCGCGACCGGCGGCCGAGCTGAACACGGCGCCTACCCCTGCCGCGGCGAGGCGGTCGAGCTCGCCGGGGCAGGCCAAGAGGAAGTTCAGGAGCTCCCGCTCCTGCAGGGGCAGGTCGACCTGGCGCCCAGCCGACTGGCGTGGTGGGGGGAGTGTCTGGGGCTGGGGCCGGGATACCGCCGCCAGGACCTGGTCCGGCGCCAACTTCAGGCGGTCGCTGACATGGGAGACCAGGACCGAGCGACGGATGGGATCCTGGGCCATGTCCCGGATCAGCGGCGCCAACTCCCCGAGGATGCGGCCCTTGCCAGCGATGGACAGCCCGTGCTCGGCCACCAGCCGCTCGCAGACGAACTCCGGCAAAGGTTGGGCCGCCGCCAGGCATGCCTCCAGGCCGGCTCGGCCGTGGCGGCGGACGAAGGTATCCGGATCCTCACCCGCGGGCAGGATTCCCACCCGGGCCTCAAAGCCTTCGGCCAGGACCAGGGGCACGGCGCGCAAGGCGGCCTTGAGGCCGGCAGCATCGGCATCGAACAGCAGAATGAGCTCCTGGCAATGGCTGCGCAAGAGACGCAGGTGAGCCCGGGTCAGGGCGGTGCCCAAAGGGGCGGCCACGGCCTCAATGCCATGGGCCACCAGGGCCAAGAGGTCGAAGTTGCCCTCCACCAGGACGCAACGGCCTGCCTGGCGGATGGCGGCTTGGGTCTGGCACAGGCCGAAGAGGGTTCGGCCCTTGTCGAAGACGAGGGTCTCGGGGCTGTTGAGATACTTGGGCTCCCCCGGCCCCAGGATCCGGCCACCGAAACCGATCACCCGGCCCCGGGGATCGAAGATCGGGAAGATCAGGCGGCCGCGGAAGCGGTCATAGAGCCGACCCGTTTCGTGACGGCTGACCAGGCCTGCGGCGAGCAGCGTTTCGGGGTCCAGCCCGAGACGGGGAGCCTCCTTGACCAGGGTGTCCCAGCGGTCCGGCACAAAGCCCAGGCCGAACCGCTCGCCGAGGGCGCCGGGAATGCCCCGCTCGGCCAGGTAGCGGCGGCCGGCTGCGCCCGGCGGGCCCAACAGCAGGCGCCGGAACAGCTCCGCGGCCTTGCGGTTGGCTTCATAGAGGGCGGCGCGCAGGCGCCGCTCCCGGCCGTCGTCGCCTGCTTCTTCTGCTGGCAAAGGAACGTGGAAGCGCTGGGCCAGCTCCCGCACCGCCTCAGGAAAGCTCAACCCCTGCTGCTTCATGACAAAGGCGATGACGTCTCCCCCTTCGCCGCAGCCAAAGCAATGGTAGAATCCGCGCTCCCGGTGCACCACGAAGGAGGGGGTTTTCTCGCCGTGAAAAGGGCAAAGCCCCTTGTACGAGCCGCCGGTCCTCTTCAAGGCCACATGGCCCGCAACCACCTCGACGATGTCTGCCGCCTCCTTGACCCGGCGGACACTCTCGGAAGGATAGGAGGTCGCCATGACGCTCTTGTGCCCTCGCACCGGCAGGCTCACGCCTCGCCTCCGGGGCCGGCGGTGCCCCCAAGGGATCGCGGCCACAGCCGGCCAACCGAAAGGGGGGTGCGCGGCCTCCAGCAACACGGTATATAATGCCGTCCACAGGGGGGCGATCGCGTCCCTCGGGGGGCTATGATCACAGGGCCTAAGTATTCTGGGAAGCCCCTCTGGTGTCAAGTGCAAACCGATAAGGTTTCCCGGGTGTTACCTGTGGCCCGGGGACCGGGGATGCGTGGCCTGGCGCATGGAGCCCGACATCGGGCTGGCCCTCACCTGCCAGCTCAAGCGGGAGCTGGCCGAGCGCTTTTTCGGACAGCGCAAGCTCATCGAGGAGGACAAGGCCGCCTTTGCCGGCCAGGTCCGCGAGCACACCCTCACCCTGGAGCAGAGCCTGTGCACCGATCTGGCCCGGCTCTACATCTTGCTGCGGGATGAGGACCTCATCCAGAGCTTTCTGGCTGTCGTCGGTCTGGAACAGCTGGTCTGCTATGACCCCTATTTCCGGGAGTCGCGGCAGCTCCAGGAGCGGCTGCTTCGGGGCTTTGTCCTGCGGGGCTTCACCCAGCGCGGCCGTTTCCGGCGTCTGGTTTTCTTAAGCTACGACCAGCTGGCGAAGGATGTGGCCGCCTACCGGGAGGGGCTGGACAATCTGGCCGCGCAACGGGAGCTGATCAACGAGGAGATCGTCCAGTTCTACCGGCAAAACGACCTGGGCGAGATCCTGCAGTTCCTGCGCAGCCTGGAGTGTGGCCAGCTGGCAGGGGGGTTGGCGGTGCCCGGCACCTGTGCGCCGGCGGACGAGTTGGATCGCCGTCTGCTCCTCACGCCGGTGGTCCCCCTGGAGGAGATCTTCCCCGTGGTGCCGGCATTGCCGCAGCTGGCGGCGGTGCGCGGCCGGCTTTCCCGCCTGGCGGATGCGGCTTTCGGGCGGCACCGCCGGGTGTTTGCCGGCATCTGAAAGATTCCCCCTGCCCGGCGAGACCTTCCTTCAGCCTGGGGAGACACCATGGACAACCGATACGACGAGGCCGTGGCAGCCCAGCTCGCGAGCCAGTATGCCGCCGAGCCGCCCGAGCTGGCTTTGCGGGTCTACACCTCGCGGCTGCTGGGCGCCGAGCCGGGCCTGGTCCTGCACGGCGGCGGCAACACCTCGGTCAAAGGTCGGGTCACAAGCCTGTTGGGAGAGGAGCAGGAGGTGATCTGGGTCAAGGGCAGCGGCTGGGATCTGGCCTCGATTGAGCCCCAGGGCTTCGCCGCGGTGGACCTGGCGTATCTGCGGCGCCTGCGGGCCCTGGACCGGCTGGACGACGAGGCCATGGTCAACGCCTTCCGCACCCATCTTCTCGATGCCAAGGCCCCCACCCCTTCCATCGAGACCCTGGTGCATGCCTTTTTGCCCCATGCCTTTGTGGATCACACCCACGCCGACGCCATCCTGGTTCTCACCAACCAGCCCCATGCCGCGGAGCTGGTGTCCGAGGCCCTGGGTCCGGAGGTGGGCATCCTGCCCTTCATCATGCCGGGATTTCCCTTGGCCAAGGCGGTGGCGGAGCTGTACGCGGCCCGCCCCGGGATGGAGGCCCTGGTCCTGGCCCACCATGGCCTGTTCACCTTTGGCGGCACCGCCCGCGAGGCGTACGAGCGGATGATCCAGGTGGTCAGCCGGGCCGAGGCCTTCATCGCCGCCCGCCGCCGGCCGGCCCCCGCCCTCATCCCCGGCGCGTCCGCCCTGGATCCTGATCTCGTGCTGCCCATCCTGCGGGGGGCGCTGGCGAATCCGGCGGCCGGCGGTCGCCGGCAAACCTGGCTTCTGGCCTGGCGGCATGGGCCAGAGGTGAAGGCCGCCCTGGCGCATCCCCAGGCGTTTTCCCTGCTCACCACCGGCGTTGTGACCCCGGACCATGTCATCCGCACCAAGAATCGGCCGTTGTTCCTGGAGCTTTCAGGCCGGGAGGACGAGGCCGGGACGATGGCCGCGGTGGGGGGCGCGGTGGCGGCCTTCCGGCAGCGCTATGACGACTACTTCGCCGCCCAGGCGCAGGCGCGCGGTCGGACCTTCGTCAAGCTGGACACCAGCCCCCGGGTGATCCTGGTGCCAGGACTGGGACTGGCGGCGGCGGGCGCGAGCCTCCGGGAGGCCGGCGTGGTGGCAGACATTGCCGAGCGCACCCTGGTGACCAAGACCGCGGCCGCGGCCGTCGGCATCTACCAGGACCTGGACGAGGCGACCATCTTCGGGATGGAGTACTGGAGCCTGGAGCAGGCCAAGCTCGGCCGGACCCAGCCTTTGCCCCTGGCCGGCAAGGTGGCCCTGGTGACCGGTGGCGGTGGGGCGGTGGCCTGTGGCGTCGGCCGGCAGCTCCTGGCCGCCGGCGCCCAGCTGTTCCTGGCTGACCTGGACGCCGGCCGCCTGGCCGTGGTGCAAGGCGAGCTGACGCAGCGCTTCCCGGCGGAGCGGGTGGCCACCCTGGTCATGGACGTCACCGATCCGGCTTCGGTGGCCAGGGGGCTGTCGGCAGTGGTGGCCGCTGCCGGCGGGCTGGACATCCTGGTGCCCAACGCCGGGGTAGCCCATGTCGCCCCGCTGGCCGAGCTGGAGCTGGCGGATCTGTCCCGGCTCCTGGCCGTCAACCTGGTGGGCGTGTTCCTGGTCATGAAGGCGAGCATCCCTGTCTTCCGGCGGCAGGGCACCGGCGGCCACGTGGTGATCATCAGCTCCAAGAATGTCTTGGCGCCAGGGGCGGCCTTCGGCGCCTACAGCGCCTCCAAGGCCGGTGCGCACCAGCTGGGACGGATCGCTGCCCTGGAGCTGGCGGCGCTGGGGGTGCGGGTGAATATGGTGAATCCGGACGCGGTGTTCGCCGGCGGGGCGGTGGCCTCCGGACTCTGGGAAACGGTGGGCCCGGAGCGGATGCGGGCCCGGAATCTGGATCCGGCGGGACTGCGGGAGTTCTACCGCAGCCGGAGCCTGCTCAAGACCGAGGTGACGGCAGAGCATGTGGGCAACGCCGTGGTCTTCTTTGCCTCGGATCTGACCCCGACCACGGGGGCCTCCCTACCCGTGGACGCCGGGATCCCCGAGGCCTTTCCCCGATGACCGCCGGGCCAGGGTGGCATCGATGGCCCCGAACAGCTCCAGCATGTCCAGGGGCTTCGAGAGCACATGCACGGCCCCCAGCTCCTGGGCCAGGCGCAGGTAGCGGCCGGCGCCGATAGCCTGGCCGCCCCCGGAGATGGCGATCACCCCGGTGTTGGGCGACGCCTCCAGGATGTCGACGATGGTGTTGAGGCCATCCTTGCGGGGCATAATCAGGTCGACGATGACCAGATCCGCCGGCTCCTGCTGGAAGAAGGTCAACGCCTCCTCGCCGTCGGCTGCGGTCCTGACTGCATGACCGGCGTCTGCCAGGAGGCGCTGCAGCAGGTCCCGGATCGACGGCTCATCATCCACCACGAGAATTTTGGCCATGGGCCTCCTCCCTCCTCATTAGCCTGTCGCTGGTTGTTGCTTCGGGCCCGCCAAGGTCGGCGGGCTCCGGCTCATCCACCACCACCCGATCCCGGCCGGCGGCCTTGGCGGCGTAGAGCATGGCATCCGCCTGCCGAATCATCTCTTCCAGGGAGCTGCCGATGACGGTGCTCACCCCGATGCTCACCGTGACCTTGACCGTCCGGCCTCCTGCCTCCAGGGTGGACGCGGCGATCCGGTCTCGAACCTCCGCAAACACCCGCGGTACCGCGGCCCGGTCCATGTTGACGGCCAGGAGGCAGAACTCCTCCCCGCCATAACGGCTGACGACGTCGGTGGCCCGGAAGCGCTTGGCCAGAATCCCGGCCAGGTGCTTGAGGACCATGTCCCCGACGTCGTGGCCGTGGGTGTCATTGATCCTCTTGAAGAAATCGATATCCAGCATGGCCACCGTGAGGGTGATGTGGCCCCGCAAGGCGGAGGCTAACAGGTTCTCGCCCAGCTCGAACAGGTAGCGCCGGTTGTAAAGGCCGGTCAAGAAGTCCCGGTTGGAGCTCTCCTGGATGGCCGCGATGTGCTCGATGAGCTCGATGTTCTGGCTCACCCGGCAGTACAGCTCCTCGGCCAGGAATGGCTTGTGCACGAAATCATTGGCGCCGTTCTTGAGGAACATGGCCGACAGATGCCGATCCGCCCGGGCGGACAGACCGATGATGGCCAGTTGGTCCTTGGAATAGCGGGCGCGCAACCGCCGGGTCAGCTCGACGCCGTTGGGCTCCGGCATGGCGTAGTCGGCCAGGACCAGCCGCAGATCGGGCTCCTGGGCAGCGACTGCCAGGGCCTCCTGGCCGGAGCTGGCGGTGAAGACCTGGTACCCGTGGATCGCCAGCAGCTCCTGCAGCTCCTGGCGGGCTCCCCGGGAGTCGTCCACCACCAGCACCTTGATCTCGCGGTTGCGCAAGAGGCGCCGTACCAGGCCGACCAGAAGGTCAATGGTCTCGGGGGACTCTTTGAGCACATAGTCCACCACCCGTTTGGCCCACAGCTCCTCCCGGAGGCGCTCGTCGAACTGACCGGCGAAAACGATAGCCGGCAGGCCCCGGGTCGCGGCCAGGTCGACAATCTGGCCTTGCGGGGCATCCGGCAAGGTGAGATCGAGGATGCCCAAGGTGAAGTCGCGGCCGCTGGCCAGGTGCGCCACCGCCTCCCGGTAGTCCTGGGCCCAGGTGACCACCACGGGCAGCGCCGCCTCCAGCTTGCGGCGTACGAACAGGGCCAGGGAGCGGCTGTCCTCCACCAGGAGTACGGGATAGCGGCTCATGATTCCGACCTCAGGGCAGAAGCTGCCGGAGCTTGACAGTCACCGCATCAAGGGAATAGGGCTTCTGGAGGAAGGCGTCGGCGCCTTGGCGCAGGATGTCCTGGACGACGCCATCCTCAGGATAGCCGGACGAGACAAGAACCTTGAGCGCCGGGCGCAGGGAGCGTATGCGCTGGAATGCCTCCCGGCCGTCCATGACCGGCATATTGACGTCCAGGATCACCAGGTCGAAGGGGACTTCGGCCTGGGCCACCAGCTCGACCCCGTGCTGGCCGTTGGTGGCCACGCTGACGGTACAGCCCAGGGAGCCCAGGTACTCCGCCAGCATGCCGGCCACCGGCTCCTCGTCGTCCACCACCAGGATCCGGCCCCGGCAGGGGCTGGGTGCAGTCGCCGCGCCCTCGGGCCTGGCGGGCTCGGCGGGAACCGCCTTGGCCGCCGCCTGGGTTGGCAGGAAGACGCTGAACCGGGTGCCGTGCCCCGGCTGGCTGTCCACGTGGCAGAACCCGTTGTGGCCACGGACGATGCCGTACACGGTGGACAGGCCGAGGCCGGTGCCCTTGCCCACCTCCTTGGTGGTGAAGAACGGCTCGAAGATGCGGGACATGATCTCCCGCTGAATGCCGACGCCGGTATCGCTGACCAGAAGGCGCACGTGGGGGCCGGGCTGGGCGCCGGCGAACAGCCGGCTGAAGGCCTCGTCCACCTCCATGGCCGTGGTGGCGATCAGGATCTCGCCGCCTTGCGGCATGGCATCCCGGGCGTTGACGCACAGGTTCATGATCACCTGCTCCAGCTGACTGGCATCCCCCGCCAGGAGCGGCAGATCGGCCGCCAGCTCGCTGCGGATGGTGATGGTCTTGGGGATGGTGTTGCGGACGATCGCCACGACGCTGGCGACGGAGCGGTTCAGATCCACGGGCTCTGTTCTGGCCGTGCCGCGGCGAGCGAAGGCCAGGAGCTGCCTGGTCAGACCGGCGGCCCGCAAGCCGGCCTGCTCGATGATGTCCAGGACGGGGGTGACCGGGTCCCCCGCGGGCCGGCTCCTTTTCAACAGGGCGATATGGCCCAGGATGCCGCACAGGATGTTGTTGAAGTCGTGGGCGATACCCCCGGCAAGGGTCCCCAGGGCGGTGAGCTTCTCGGCATCCACCAGCTGGCGCTGGGTCTGCCGCAGCTCAAGCAGGCCGTGCTCCAGATCCGCATACAGCCGCTCGTTGTCCAGAGCGATGCCCAGATGGCTGGCCAACAGGGTGAGGATGGTCCTGTCTTGGCTTCTTGGCGCGCCCTGGCGGCGGTTGATCGCCACCAGCGCTCCTGACGGCTCCTGGTCCTTGTCTGGCAGCCAGGCCACCAGGAGGTGACGGGGCGCGAGCCCCCGGGGCAGCTGGCCGAACGGCCAGGCGGGGTCGGCGTCGGAGGAGGATTGCCGGGCCGCCACCACGGTGGACCGGTCCACCAGGAGGGTGAGGGGGCCGAATTCGCTTTCCGGCCCAGCCACCAGGTGCAAACGAAAGCCCTGGTCGCCGGCTGGCAGCAGGGTGCCGGCTACCTCGCAGTCCATGAGGCTCAGAAGGCTGGTCTCCACTTGGGCCAGGAGGGAGTCGCTATCCGGGCTGGCGCTCTGGCGCGAGGTGTGCAACGGCAGAGTCAGGGTGCTCAGGCGCTCCAGGCGGTCGATGGTTTCAGCCAGCAGGATCTCCTTGTTCGCCAGGGCGGTGCTCATGGTGTTGAAGCTGCCGATGAGCTCTTGGATCTCGCCGGGACCTTGCAGCGGCGCCTGGGTGCCGGTCGCACCACTGGTCAGCTGGCGGGTGGCGGCCACCAGGGAAGCCAAGGGCCGCGTGACCTGGACAGTCAGATGGCGGGCCACGAGCAGGGCGGTGAGCAGGGTGGCGACCAGGGTGAGGGCCAGAAGCTCCTCGGATCGCTCCACCGTGGCGGTCACCGCCTGGGTGCGGAGTTGGATGGTGACCGCCGCCCGCCGGGCCATGGCCTGAACCATGGTCAGGATCACCTCGCCGACCGCCTCGACGCGGCCGGCGTTTTCCTGGCGCCAGGGGCCCTCTCCCAGGGAGGTGATGAGAAAGGACAGGCGCTCCTGCAGATCCGCCACCAGCTGGCTCGTATAATCGAGCTCCTCCTGGACACTGGCCCCATGATGGCAGTCGTGGCAGTGGGCCATGGCCTGGCTCATGCCCCGGACGCTGTCGATGACGCTGTCCAGGTGGGTGGTGAATTCAGCCGGGGTGGAACGGATGACGTAGCGGATATTCTGGACGTGCTCGGCCAGGTCCTGGCGCAGATCCTCGATCTCGTGCAGCACGATCAGGGTGCGTAGTCGGTCGGTGGAGTCCGCCAGCTGCCGGAGCATGAGCCCGGAGCCGCCCAGGAAGAGGGCGAAGATGACGGCAAAGGAGCCGACAATGATGCGGATCATTCGTTGTGGTACTGGTAGTCCGCAAGCCGGAGGCCAGCCTCATGGGTCAGCTGGCGCACCGGCTGGTAGTCGTCGGCGCTGGTGGCCAGGAAGCGCAGCGCTCCCAGAGCCGCCAGCGTCTCGCGGCCGTCCGGATCCATGTCCAGGCCCAGGAGCAGGGACTTCAGACGGCTCTTGTCGGCAGCGGGCACCTCGGGCTTGACGCACAGGCCGTTGGAGGGCACGGGTGCCGATTCGGCCAGGACGGTCAGCCGCTCGTCCAGGGCTGGAGCGGCGAGCCGCAGGCGCTGGAAGATGGTATTCTTGGCGGCCCCCACGTCGGCCCGGCCGTCCAGGACCGCCTGGATGGCCGCGTCATGGCTGCCGGCAAAGAAGATTTCCCGGAAGTGATCCTCCAGGCTGGGGATGCCCTGGGAGCGCACGAAGGCCAGCGGGAAGACATAGCCGGCCGTGGTGGCCCGCTCCACCAGGGCCAGGCTCTTGCCCTTCATGTCGGCAATGGAATGGATGCCGCTGGCCCGGCGAACGAAGAGGAGACCGGTGTACGTGGAGGTGCCGTCCAGATTCACCGGTCGGGCCAGGGGCTCCACATGGAGCTGAGCAATAGCCAGGGCGCCAGTGAAGGAGCCCAGGAAGGCACCGTCCACCTCCCCGTCCCGGAGCCGGTCAATGATGTTGCCGTAGCGGCTGAGCATGGTGAGCTGCACCGGTCGGCCCAGGCGTGGCCCCAGGTAGGCAGCCAGGGGCCGGAACCGCTCCATCTGCGCGAAGACATTGAGCTCGGGCAGAAGCCCGATCACCAAGGGCCGGCTGGCATCCTGGGCGATGGCCGGCGCCGGACGCCCCGGCCCGGCCAGCAGGACGGCGACAAGGACAGACAGGAGCACCGCGGCTTGTCTCATGATCACCTCCTCAAGATCGAGCGCAAGGGGCGTGACGGGCCTTCCGGCCACAACCAGGCGGTTTCCCGGCAGATTCCTCAGCCTGTTGACTCATCATTGGATCGTACCCCAAGGCAAGGCGAAATGGCAAGCGCAGGCGGGCGGCCCGTCTGCCTTGCGCAAGCGGCGGCTCCGGGCTAGGATGGGCGGCACCCGGCAGGCCTCGGGGATCACCACGCGCGCGTGAGGGGGGAATGGACATGGTGCGGCGGCTGCATGGCATCTTCCTTGGGATTCTGGGGGCTCTTGTCTCCATCGGCATGGCTGCCGCCGAGCCGGCCCTGGCGCCGGAAAGGGCCAGGTGTCCGGTCTGCGGCATGTTCGTGGCCAAGTATCCGGTCTGGCAGGCCCAGGTTCGCCACAGGGACGGCTCGGTGGCCTACTTTGACGGGGTGAAGGATATGGCCGTCTATCTCGGGGAGCCTGGCCGGTATGGCGACAAGACCGGCGGCCAGCCCCTGGAGATCTGGGTCAAGGATTATTACACCCTGGCGTGGGTGGACGGCCGCCTGGCCTGGTATGTGCTGGGCAGCGACACCCTGGGGCCCATGGGCCACGAGCTCATTCCCTTCGGGACACGGGCGGCGGCGGAGAGCTTCCGGGCCGATCACAAGGGCAAGCGCGTGCTGGGCTTTGCCGAGATCACGCCGGAGCTGGTGGAGTCCCTGCGGGCCGGGCAATAGCCCGTGCGGAGACTTGCCCTGCCAGCCTGGCAGCAGCGGTTGCTGCTTGCCGCGGTGGCGGGAAGATCAGGCCCGGGCGGCGACGGCCTTGCGGGCGGCGGCGACACCCTGGGTCTCCTGCGCCGCTTTGCGGTAGATCTCGCAGTGCTCGCACGCCTTGGCCTCCCGGCGGCAGGCGGTGCAGGCCCGTTGCCAGCAGGGGATGGAGCGGTCCACATAGGCGGAGCAGCTCTCGCGCTTCTCGGTGGGGCAGTCCTTGATCTCCCAGCAGGGGGTCAGCTCCAGAAGCTTCTTGATGCCCGGGATGCTGATGCCCTGATCGTGGATGAGATGACGGATGCACCGGATCCATTCCACGTCGTCGTTGGAGAAGTAACGCTTCTGGCCGAGGCGGGCCGGCTTGATCAGACCTTCGTCCTCGTAGATGCGGATGGTACGGGGGTGGACGCCCAGGAGTTTCGCGGCGACGCTGATCGGGTAGATGGGATCGTTGCTCTGGACAGCCATGCTGGTTCCTTCTCGGGAATGCCTGTGGGGTTGGGAGGTTATCTGGCCGAAGATGGTTGACAACGAAAAGCACCCGCGATTCTTGACCAATTTCTGAGCGCTAATAACTTAATTGAATATTGACAATCGCGAAATGCAAAAAATGGTTTCCTGCCCTCCCCCCCCTTTTCGGCTGCGGCACCGCTCCTCAGAGTGTGCCGCCCGCACGGGCGAGATCCTGACTGCCCATGGCGCCATCGGCACACCGGTCTTCATGCCAGTGGGCACCCAGGCCTCGGTGAAGGCCATCAGCCCCCGGGACCTCACCGCCCTGGGAGCTGAAATCGTGCTCGCCAACACCTATCATCTCCATATCCGTCCCGGTCAGGAGCTGATCCGAAAGCTGGGGGGGCTGCACGCCTTCATGGCCTGGCCGGGCCCAATCCTGACCGACAGCGGCGGCTTCCAGATCTTCAGTCTGGCCGCCAACGTCAAGATCAGCGAGGACGGGGCCAGGTTCCGCTCCCACCTCAACGGCGCCTCGCTTTTCCTGTCACCGGAAGGGGCCATCGCCATCCAGGAGGCCTTGGGCGCGGACATCATCATGGCCCTGGACACCTGCATCCCCTATCCGGCCAGCCGCCAGGAGGCCGAGGCCGCCACCAGCCTCACCGGCCGTTGGGCCGAGCGCTCCCTGGCCAGCCGTACCCGGACCGACCAGCTCCTGTTCGGTATCGTCCAGGGCGGCGTCTATCCGGAGCTGCGTGCCCAGGCAGCCGCAGAGCTGGTGGCCCTGGGCTTTGACGGCTACGCCCTGGGCGGCCTGTCCGTGGGCGAGCCCCCGGAGCTGATGTACCGGCTCATCGCCGAGACGGTCCCTTTGTTGCCCCAGGAGCGGCCGGTCTACGTCATGGGTATCGGCCGGCCGGAGGATCTGGTGGAGGCGGTCTACCGGGGCGTGGACATGTTTGACTGCGTCATGCCCACCCGGAACGCCCGTAACGGAATGCTCTTTACTTCCTCCGGCCGGCTTGTTATAAAGAACGCCAAATACGCGGCCGACCCCGGGCCGGTGGACCCGCTCTGCAGCTGCTACACCTGCCGCACCTTCTCCCGGGCCTACCTGCGGCATCTGTTTCTGGCCCGCGAGATCCTGGCTTACCACCTGAGCACCATCCACAATCTGCACCACTTCGTCAGATTGGTTCAGGAGATGCGCGCGGCTATCGTGGCGGATCGTTTTGCGGCCTTCCGGGCCGAGTTCTATGCCCGGCGCGGCCCGGCCGCCGACATTGCGGAAGAGGATCCGGAGGCTCCCAGGTCCCGCCAGTCCCCGGGGTCCTCCTGTGTCCCCATGAGAACCCTGGTTTGCGAGGAACAGCCATGTACGGAATAGCTTTCGCGATGGGCGCCGGCGGTGCTCCGCCAGGAGGCGAAGGCGGCCCGGCCGCCGGTATCGCTTCCTTCATCCCCCTCATCCTCATCTTCGGCATCTTCTACTTCCTGCTGATTCGACCGCAGCAGAAACGGGCTCGGGAGCACCAGCAGTTTCTGGACGGCCTCAAGAAGGGCGATCAGGTGATCACCAGCGGCGGCTTGCACGGGATGATTACCGGTCTTACCGACAAGGTGGTGACCTTGGAGATCGCGGACAAGGTGCGGGTGAAGGTCTCCCGGGCCCATGTGCAAGGCTCGGTGGAGGCTTTGAAAGAGGGCAAGGAGGAGTCCTGCGCCACCCCCAGCGCCGGTGGCGGTTGAGGGATCCGGCGCTCGTAGTCTCATCGGTGATGGGACGGAGCATGTGGCACTGGGCTTCGGCCCGGCAGAGCGCCCAGCGCCCTGACCGGGCCGAAGGCGTTTTGGCGGAGGCCGATCGTTGCTGGCAGGAGAGGGGCTGATGCCGGGGGCACCGGTGGCGGTGGCCATGAGCGGCGGGGTGGACAGCTCCGTCACCGCCGCCCTCCTGGTCCGCCGAGGCTTGCCGGTCAAGGGCATGTTCTTGCACCTGGGGCAGCCGGATGCCGACCGCCAGGAGTCCCGGGTGGCGGGTATTGCGGTCCGCCTCGGTATTGAGCTCGAAGTTCTGGAGCTGGCCGACCGCTTCGAGGTGGAGGTGCTCTCCCCCTTTGTCGCGGCCTACCTGGCCGGCCGCACGCCAAATCCTTGCACGATCTGCAATCGAAGAATAAAATTCGGCGCTCTCCTGGACCGGGTTCGCCAACTGGGTTGCCGGTTCCTGGCCACCGGGCACTACGCCCGCCGGCTGGCGCTCCCTGACGGTGGGATCGGCCTGGGCCAGGGCCGGGACATCGCCAAGGATCAGTCCTATTTCCTGGCCCTTCTCGATCAGGAGCAGCTGGCTGAGGTGCGCTTCCCCCTGGGTCGCCTGACCAAAGCCGCGGTGCGCCGGCTGGCCTGGTCTCTCGGCCTGGCCGGGCTCCATGGCCCGGAGAGCCAGGACGTGTGCTTTCTGGCTGGGGGAGCGGTGGAGGATCTTCTGACCGCCCGCCCGGGTGCCGGCCGGCTGGCTGGCGAGGTGGTGGACCGGATGGGGCGGGTGCTGGGCCGGCACCCGGGCATCCACCACTTCACCGTGGGCCAGCGGCGGGGGCTGGGCATTCCTGACGCTTCCCCCTATTATGTGCTGGCCATCGATGCCGATCGCGACCGGGTGGTCGTGGGCAAAGAGGCCGACCTCTGGCAGCAGGAGGTCCTGGTGGCCCCCCTGTCCTGGGTGGCGGGCCGGCCGCCGGCCTTGCCGTTGCGTTGCGCGGCCCGTATCCGCTACCGCCAGCGCCAGGCGCCGGCAACCCTCTATCCCGTCCCGGGAGGGCTGGGAGGGAGGCTGGTCTTCGATCAGCCGCAACGCGCCGTCACACCGGGTCAGTACGCTGTCCTCTACCTGGGTGACCTGGTCCTGGGGGGCGGCGAGATCGTGCCGCCGGCGACGGGTTGAGGTTGCTGGCGGCCGGGGGAGCTTCGGCATGACCGAGCCTCGCACGGCGGCCCTGGCCTTTCTGGGCTGCAAGGTGAGCCAGTACGAGACCGCGGCCTTGGCCACCGGCTTCCGGCAGGCCGGCCTGGCGGTGGTGCCCTGGGGGGGGCCGGCGGACATCGTGGTGGTCAACACCTGCGCGGTCACCGCCCGGGCCGCCAGCCAGTCCCGGCAGCTGGTTCGGCGCGTCGCCCGGTTGCAGCCGGCGGCCCGGCTGGTGGTCACCGGCTGCCATGCCCAGACGGCGCCGGACGAACTGGCGGCATCGGTGGCCGCGCCCCTTTGTCTGGTGGGCAACAGCGCCAAGGACCGGCTGGTGGCCCTGGCCCTGGCCGAGCCCTGGCCGGCGGCCGGTCGTCACCTGGCACCCATGACGGACTGCCGCCACGTGGCGCAGCTGCCGCTGCCGGCCATGGCCGGCCGCACCCGGGCCTTTTTGCGGGTGCAGGACGGCTGCGACAACGGCTGCACGTATTGCATCGTGCCCCAGGCCCGGGGACCGAGCCGCAGCCTGGCGCCGGAGGCGGTGCTGGCCCAGGCGCAGGCCTTGGCGGCTGCCGGCTACCGGGAGCTGGTCATCACCGGCATCCATGCCGGCGCCTATGGCCACGATCTCGCGCCGCCCCGATCCCTCGCCGGCCTCTTGCGCCTGCTGCTGGCCGAGACCCGCGTGCCCAGGCTGCGGGTGAGCTCCCTGGAGCCCAGCGAGATCACCCCGGAGCTGCTGGCCCTCTTTTCCGCCCAGCCCCGGCTGATGCCCCATTTCCATATCCCGTTGCAAAGCGGCGACAACGGCGTGCTGGCCCGCATGCACCGGCCATACCGCATGGAAGACTACCGGGCGGTGGTGCAGGCGGTGCATGCCGCTTTGCCGGAGGCGGCCATCGGCGCCGATGTGCTGGTGGGCTTCCCCGGGGAAGACGACGCGGCCTTTGGCCGCACGGCTGCCCTGGTCGAAGCGCTGCCTCTAAGCTCCCTGCATGTCTTTGCCTACTCGCCCCGCCCCGGCACACTGGCGGCCGCCATGGCCGATCAGGTGCCGCCAGCGGACAAGGAGCGGCGGCGGCAGCTTTTGGCCGGCCTGGACCGGGACAAGCGGGCCGCCTTTGCCGGCCGTTTCCTGGGCCAGGAACGGCCCGCCCTCATCGAGGGCCGCCCGCGGCGGGGCATCGGCCTCACCGGCCACACCGACAACTATCTGCCGGTGATCGTTCAGGGGTCATCGGCCCTGGTCAATGCCCTGGTGCGGGTGCGCATCGGGCCGCCCACCGCGGCCGGTCTTCTGGCCAGTGTGGTGGCCGGTTGAGGAGGGGGCTGTGCTGGGGGAGATCATTGCCATCGGCGACGAGCTGACCTCGGGCCGGATTCTCAACACCACCAGCTTCTTCGCTGCCAGCAAGCTTTTTGCCGCTGGTCACGAGATCATCGCCATGGCCACAGTGGGGGACAGCGCTGCCGCCATCGAGGAGGCCCTGGAGAAGGCCCTGAACCGCGCCGACTTTGTGCTGGTGACCGGCGGCCTCGGCCCGACCACCGATGACCGCACCAACGAGACCGTCTCCCGGGTTCTGCGCCGGCCAGTCACCCTCTACCCCGAGATCCTGGCCCGGATCAGGGCCAGCGCCGCTGGCCGGGATCCGGAGGCGCAGGCCCGCCTGGAAAAGCTGGCCTGGCTGCCGGCCGGGGCCGAGGTCTTGAACCCCCAGGCCAGGATGGCCGGCTACCTCCTGGTTCACAGTGGCAAGCCAATCTTCTTTCTGCCCGGCGTGCCCCACGAAATGCGGGAGCTCCTGGTGGAGCGGGTGATTCCCTGGCTTGATGCCTGGGCCGAAGACGCCGGCAAGAAGGTGGGGCAGCGGCTGTACAAGGTGTTCGGCCTGGAGGAGAGCGCCATCAACCAGCGACTGGCCCTGGTGGAGCGGGATCACCCCCGGGTCCGCATCGGCTACTACCCGGTCTTTCCGGAGGTGCACCTGTCGCTGACCGCCATCGACGAGGACGAGGCCGAGGTGGAGCGGCTGCTGGCCGCCGCCGGCAGGGAGGTGGAGGCCAGACTTGCGGGGGCCATCTTCGGCCACGAGGGGACGACCATGGCCTCCGAGGTGGGGCGGCTGCTGGGTGAGGCCAAGCGCACCCTGGCGGTGGCTGAATCCTGCACCGGCGGCCTGGTCTGCCAGGCACTTGTCCGGGTGCCGGGGATCTCGGCCAGCTTTGAAGGCGGGGTGGTGGCCTACTCCAATCGCCTGAAGGAGCAGGTGCTGGCCGTGCCGGTCGCCATCCTGGCTGCCCGGGGTGCCGTCAGTGCCGAGACCGCTCAGGCCATGGCCCAGGGGGTGCGCCGGCTGGCCGGCGCCCACCTGGGCCTCGGTCTCACCGGCATCGCTGGCCCTGGGGGCGGGAGCGCCGACAAGCCCGTGGGCACCGTGTATATCGCCTTGGCCTGGGAAGGGGGAGGGGAGGTCCACCGCTTCCTGTTCTCGGGCGACCGCTGGCAGATCCAGGAGCTGGCGGCCCACACCGGCCTCGATCTGGTCCGGCGCCGGCTGCTGGTCGTCCGGGCCGGGGCCTGAAGGCCAGGACTGGGGCCAGCACTTCAGGCTTCCGACAACACAAGCCATGAGCGGCGGACCGCCGGGAGAGCCCCCGGCGCCCCGCCGCCTCAGGGGGAAGACATGACCGTCACCGAAGAGAAGCGTCAGGCCATCGAGATCGCCCTCACCCAGATCCACAAGCAGTTCGGTCGTGGCGCCATCATGCGTCTCGGCGGCCAGGAGCACGAGCACATCCCGGTCATCCCCACAGGCTCCCTGTCCGTGGACATCGCCACCGGCGTCGGGGGGGTGCCCCGGGGCCGGGTCACCGAAATCTACGGCCCCGAGTCCTCCGGCAAGACCACCCTGGCCCTGCACGTCATCGCCGAGGCGCAGAAGCGGGGTGGGGCAGCCGCCTTCATCGATGCCGAGCACGCCCTGGATGTGGCCTACGCCGGCCGCCTGGGGGTGAATGTCGACGATCTCTTGGTCTCCCAGCCGGATACCGGCGAGCAGGCCCTGGAGATTGCCGAGCTTCTGATCCGCTCCGGCGCGGTGGACGTCATCGTCGTCGACTCGGTAGCAGCCCTGGTGCCCAAGGCGGAGATCGAGGGCAACATCGGCGATCCCCAGATGGGCCTGCAGGCCCGGCTGATGTCTCAGGCCATGCGCAAGCTCACCGGCGTCCTCAAGCGCACCAACACCGCCCTCATTTTCATCAACCAGATCCGGATGAAGATCGGCATCACCTTCGGCAATCCGGAAACCACCACCGGCGGCAATGCCCTCAAGTTCTACAGCTCCATGCGCCTGGACATCCGGCGGCAGCAGAGCATCAAGGACGGCCAGGAGGTCATCGGCAACGAGACCCGGGTCAAGGTGGTGAAAAACAAGGTGGCGCCGCCCTTCAAGAGCGCCGATTTCGACATCTATTACGGCGAAGGCATCTCCCGGGAGGGTGACGTCCTCAATCTGGCCGTGGCCATCGAGGTGATCGACAAGAGCGGTGCCTGGTACTCCTACGGCGGCGAGCGTATCGGTCAGGGCAAGGAGAACGCCCGCCAGTTTCTGCGCCAGCATCCGGAGATCTGTGCGGAGATCGAGAACAAGGTGCGCCTGGCCTATGCCCTGCCGGCCCTGGCCGCAGAGGCCGCCACCGGTGCCGGGCCTGAGACGCCTCCCCCGGGCGGCAAAGCCGCGGCCGGCCGCTGACCAACCGGCTCTGTTCCGGGTCGGACCGGTCCGACCCGTCCGACCTGTCCGGCGGCTGCGGCCCACGGCCGCGCCCGGCCCCGGAGACGGACCTGCTGTCCACTCACACCTCTTTCGGGATTGTTGCCCATGCTGAGCGATCAGATCCGCCGCCTTTTCCTGCAGTATTTCGCCGAGCACGGCCATGCGGTCGTGGACAGCTCCAGTCTGGTGCCGGAGGACGACCCGACCCTGCTGTTCACCAACGCCGGCATGGTGCAGTTCAAGCGGGTCTTCCTGGGGGAAGAGCGGCGCAGCTACACCAGGGCTGTTTCCTGCCAGCGTTGCGTCCGGGCCGGCGGCAAGCATAACGATCTGGAGAATGTCGGCTACACGGCCCGCCACCACACCTTCTTCGAGATGCTGGGCAACTTCAGCTTCGGTGACTACTTCAAAGCCGAGGCCATCCATTACGCCTGGGATTTTCTCACCCGGATCCTGGGCCTGCCCAAGGAGCGGCTGTGGGTGACGGTGTTCCGTGACGACGACGAGGCGGCGGCCTTGTGGGAGAAGGCCGACGGCCTGCTGCCCGGCCGCATCGTCCGTTTAGGGGAAAAGGACAACTTCTGGGCCATGGGCGACACCGGCCCGTGCGGCCCCTGCTCCGAGATCCTCATCGATCAGGGGCCGGAGGTGGGCTGCGGCCGGCCCGACTGCCGAGTGGGCTGCGACTGCGACCGCTATCTGGAGCTGTGGAACCTGGTCTTCATGCAGTTCTCCCGGAACGGCGCTGGCAAGCTGTCGCCGCTGCCTCGCCCGTGCATCGACACCGGCATGGGACTGGAGCGGGTGTCCGCCGTCTGCCAGGGCCGGCACACCAACTACGACTCCGACCTTTTCTCCGGCCTGATCGCCAAGGTGGCGAGCCTCGCCGGACGCGCCTACGGTGCCGAGCCTCGCCTGGACACCGCCATGCGGGTCATCGCCGATCACAGCCGGGCCACGGCCTTCCTGGTCGCGGACGGGGTTCTGCCCAGCAACGAGGGCCGCGGCTACGTTCTGCGGCGCATCATGCGGCGGGCCATCCGTTTTGGCCGGGTGCTGGGGCTGCCCCGGCCCTTTTTCACCGAGATCACCGATCAGGTGGTGGCAGGCATGCAGGCGAGCTCGCCGCATCTCGACCGGGCCCGGCAGCTCCTGCGCCAGGTGGTGAGCAACGAGGAGGGCCGGTTCCTGGAGACCCTGGATTTCGGCTTGACCATGCTGGCCGCCGAGGTGGAGCGGCTCACCGCTGCCGGCCTGGACACCGTCACCGGCGAGTTCCTGTTCCGGCTGTACGACACCTACGGCCTGCCGGTGGACATCGTTCGGGACGTGGCCGGCGAGCACCGGCTGGCCGTGGACGAGGCCGGCTTTGCCGAGGCCATGGCGCGGCAGCGCCGCCAATCCCGGGCCGCCTGGAGCGGCGAGCTGGCGGCGGCCGCTGGCGTTGGCCTGCGGGCTCTGGCCGAAGCGGGCCTGGCCACCTCGTTTGTGGGCTACGACTGCCGCCGGGCGCGAAGCTCCATTGTGGCCCTGTTGGCCGAGGACGGCAGCCGGCTGCGGAGTGCGGCCAGCGGTGTGGGACTCTTGGTGGTCTGTGCCGAGACCCCCTTCTACCCCGAGGCTGGCGGGCAGGTGGGGGATCGGGGCGAGATCCGCGGTCCCCTCGGCCGGGCCGTGGTGCAGGATACCCGGCGGCCGTTGCCCCAGATCATTGTCCATCAGGCGCAGCTTCTGGAAGGGACCCTGACGGAGGGGGAGGAGGTGGAGCTGGTGGTGGCCGAGGGCGGCCGCCAACGCACCGCCTGCAACCACACCGCCACCCATCTCCTGCAGGCGGTGCTGAAAGAGGTGCTGGGCGAGCATGTCAGCCAGTCCGGCTCCCTGGTGGACAGCGAGCGGCTCCGTTTTGACTTCACCCACTTCACACCGGTTGCGGCCCCGGTGCTGCGGGAGATTGAAAACCGGGTCAATGCCCTGGTACGGGAGAACCGGCCGGTGGCTACTGCTGTCCTCGACCGGGACGCGGCCATCGCCAGTGGGGCGGTGGCCCTGTTCGGGGAAAAGTACGGGGCGGAGGTGCGGGTGGTCTCGGTAGGCGAGGTTTCCAGGGAGCTGTGCGGCGGTACCCATGTCCAGGCGACAGGAGAGGTCGGGCTTTTCCGGATCCTGAGCGAGAGCGGGGTGGCGGCCGGCATCCGCCGCATCGAGGCCCAGACCGGGGCGGCGGCCCTGGGCCGGGTCCAGGAGGAAGGGGCTCAGCTGGCGGCCCTGGCCGATCTCTTCAAGGTGCCGGCTGCTGACCTGGGAGAGCGTGCCGAGCGGCTCCTGGCCCGCCAGAAGGAGCTGGAGCGGGAGCGGGCCGAGCTTATGGCCAGGCTGGCGGTGAGCGATCTGGACCGCCTGGTGGCCGAGGCCCGCAGCGTGGCCGGCGTCCGGGTGCTGGCGACCGAGGTGCCCCTGGACAGCCCGAAGACCCTGCGCGAGATTGGCGACCGGGTGCGGGACCGCCTGGGCTCCGGCATCGCCGCCCTGGGCGGGGTTTTGGATGGCAAGGCGGCCCTGCTGGTCATCGTCAGCCGGGATCTGGCAGGCCGCTTCCACGCCGGCACCATTGCCAAGGATCTGGCCGCGCGGGTCGGGGGGAGTGGTGGCGGCCGGGCGGACATGGCCCAGGCCGGTGGCCCCCAGGTTGAGAACCTGGCTGCCGCTCTGGCGCATCTTTATGAATATATCCTCACGTCGGTGGCGCCCTGAGCGACCGGGGGTGCTCCGACGCCCGGAGAGGGCTGCGGTCGCCGGCCACCGGACGGCGCCTGCCGGGGAGCCTTATGGCCGTAGCGCCCGCGGGCCACAGCCTCCTTGTTCAAAAAAGCGACAAAAAGCGTTGACAGGTATGGGAGAATCGATTAGAAAACGGTCTTGATTTCTGAATCGTCATTCAGTCTCACACCAGCAGCCCAGGCCGTCCACGCGGGGCGGCACCCCAAGGAGGCGCCCATGATCGACATAGACATCACGATGCCGATCCAGATCATCAACATCCTGCTGCTCATCGTGGTCCTCAACATGTATTTGTACCGGCCGATCCGGGGCGTCCTTGCCGAGCGGGAGAAGGCCCTGGCCGGCCTGACGAGGTCCATCGACGACCTCAACAAGAACGCCAGGCTGCGCCTGGAGGAGATCGAGCGCAAGCTGCGGGACGCCCGGGCCAAGGCCAAGGGCGAGCTGGATGGCGTCCGGGGAGTGGCCCAGAAGGAGCAGGCCGAGGCCCTGGCGGCGCTCCGCGGGGAACTGGACGCGGGCAAGGCGACCCAGATGGCCGAGATTGGCCGGCAGCTGGTCGCAGCCCAGGGCGAGCTCAAGGGGCAGATCGATTCCTTCGCCAAGGAGATTGCCAGCAAGGTGCTGGGGAGGGCGGTGTGACGATGCGAGCCAAGACGTGGGGCAGGAAGGCGGCCATCGGGCTTTCCCTGGTGGCCGTCCTGGTGGCGGCGGCGGTGGCATATGCCTCGGGCGGCGGCGAGGCCGGCGGCCATGGGGGCGGCTATCCGCCGGAGAAGTGGTGGGATCTCCTCTGGCGGACCCTGAATTTTGCCGCCCTCTTGCTGATCCTGATCAAGTATCTGAAGAAGCCCATTGCCAATGGCCTGGCGTCCCGGCGCGAGTCCATCCGCCAGCAGTTCACCGACCTGGAAAGCCAGAAGGCGGCGGCGGAGCGGACCTACCGGGAGTATGAGCAGAAGCTTACGGCCATCGAGCAGGAGGTCACGGCCATCATCGATGGAGCAGTGAAGCAGGGGGAGGCCGAGAAGGCCCGCATCATCGAGGAGGGGACCCGGGCTGCCGCTGATCTGAAGCGCCAGGCGGAGATGGCCATCCAGCAGGAGCTGGCTGCCGCCATCCGCCGGCTGCGGGAAGAGGTGGCCGAGGGCGCAGTGGAGATGGCCGAGGCGATGATCCGTGACAAGATCAAGGCCGAGGATCAGATGCGGCTGCTTGAGAGCTGTCTCGAGCGGGCAGCCAGCCAAGACTACCAGAAAGGCATGGGGCGCATCCAGTGACCAGTACAGTCCTCGCTAAGCGGTACGCCAAGGCCATGTTTGCCCTTGGCAAGGAAGACGGCCAGTACGAGGCTTACAGCCAGCAGCTGAGCGGCCTGGCCGCCGTGCTCGCGGCGCATCCGGAGATCGGGGACGCCCTGAGCAACCCCCTCTATCCCCTGGATGCCCGTGCCAAGTGCATGGAGGAGCTCATTAAGGCCATGGGGGCGCCCGAGATGGTGGCCAACTTTCTCCGGCTCCTGGTGAGTCGGCGGCGGGCCGGCATCATCGTCGACACCGCCCGCCAGCTGGAGGCCATGGTGGACGAGGTCCGTAACGTCTGCCGGGCAACCGTGACCACAGCGCTGCCCATCAATGCCGCCATGGCCAAGAAGGTCAAGACGGCCATGGAGAAGATCACCGGCAAGACGGTCGTTCTGGAGCCCCGCGTGGATCCAGCAATCATCGGTGGCATGGTCGCCAAGGTGGGTGACCTGGTACTGGACGGGAGCATCAAGAGCCAGCTGGTCGGGCTGAAAGATTCCATCAAGAGGAGTGAGTAGCGATCATGCAGATCAAAGCCGAAGAGATTAGCCAGATCATCAAGGGGCAGATCAAGGACTACCAGTCCAAGATCGATTTGAGCGAGACCGGATCGGTCATCTCGGTGGGTGACGGCATCGCCCGTGTCCACGGGGTGGAGAACTGCATGGCCATGGAGCTCCTGGAGTTTCCTGGCGGCATTCTGGGGCTGGCGCTGAACCTGGAGGAGGACAACGTCGGCTGCGCGGTCCTGGGCGATGTCGAGCACATCAAGGAAGGCGACATCGTCAAGCGGACCGGCCGCATCGCCGAGGTGCCGGTGGGGCCGGCGGTGGAAGGCCGGGTGGTGGACGCCGTCGGCAAGCCCATCGACGGCCTGGGCCCCATCGATGCCAAGGACAACCGCCGGATCGAGGTGCTGGCTCCCGGCGTCATCGCCAGGAAGTCGGTGCATGAGCCGATGTACACCGGCTCCAAGGCGGTGGACGCCATGACGCCGGTGGGCCGTGGCCAGCGCGAGCTTATCATCGGCGACCGCCAGATCGGCAAGACCGCGCTGTGCGTGGACGCCATCATCAACCAGCGGGAGACCGACGTTCACTGCATTTACGTGGCCATCGGCCAGAAGAAGTCCACCGTCGCCCTGGTGGTGGAGGCCCTGCGCAAGCACGACGCCATGAAGTACACCACGGTGGTGGCGGCCTGCGCCTCGGATCCGGCGCCGTTGCAGTACGTGGCCGCCTATGCCGGCTGCGCCATGGGCGAGTACTTCCGGGACAACGGCCAGCACGCTCTGATCATCTACGACGATCTGTCCAAGCAGGCGGTGGCCTACCGGCAGCTGTCCCTGCTCCTCAGGCGGCCCCCCGGACGGGAGGCCTTTCCTGGCGACATCTTCTTCAACCACTCCCGGCTGCTGGAGCGGGCGTCCAAGGTCAGCGATGCGCTGGGCGCCGGGTCACTCACTGCGCTGCCCATCATCGAAACCCAGGCCGGAGACGTCTCGGCCTACATCCCCACCAACGTGATCTCCATCACCGACGGCCAGGTCTATCTGGAGCCGAACCTGTTCTTCGCGGGCGTCCGGCCGGCCATCAACGTCGGTCTGTCCGTGTCCCGGGTGGGCGGCGCCGCCCAGTGCAAGGCCATGAAGCAAGTGGCCGGCACCCTGCGTCTGGACCTGGCCCAGTACCGGGAGCTGGCGGCTTTCGCCCAGTTCGGCTCTGATTTGGACAAGGCCACCCAGCATCAGCTGAACCGGGGGG
This sequence comes from Thermodesulfobacteriota bacterium, assembly GCA_040755095.1. NCBI lineage: Bacteria > Pseudomonadati > Thermodesulfobacteriota > Thermodesulfobacteriota bacterium. The sequence goes on along the minus strand of JBFMBH010000007.1, from coordinate 15,884 downwards.
CACGCCTGGTGGAGATCCTGAAGCAGCCCCAGTACAAGCCGCTCTCCATGGAGAAGCAGGTGACCATCCTTTTTGCCGGCACGCGCGGCTTCCTGGATGAGCTGCCTCTCACGGTGCTGGCGGAGTACGAGGAGCAGCTCTTCAGCTATGTGGAGCAGAACGATCCCGGCATGTACAAAGAGCTCAAGGACAAGCAGCAGATTGATGCCGCCCTTGAGGAGCGGATGCGCAAGAACCTGACCGCCTTTGCCGGGGTGTTCAAGGCGGCCAAGGGCCTCTAACTCGGGATTTCTCTTCAGGTCAGGGGACCGCGCAATGGCTAGCCTAAAGAACGTCAAGACGAAGATCGGGGCCATCAAGAAGACCTCTCAGATCACCAAGGCCATGAACATGGTGGCCGCGTCCAAGCTTCGCGGGGCGCAGGCGAAGATGGAGGCCTTCCGGCCTTATGCCCGGGAGTTTCAGACCGCCATGGCCAGCCTGGCTGGCCAGATGAGCGGCGGCCAGTTTGCTCTCATGGAGGCCCGGGAGGTGAAGGCAGTCGAAATCCTGGTGGTCACCTCCGACCGGGGGCTGTGCGGCAGCTTCAACTCCAACATCTTCAAGCAGGCCGAGGCCCGAATCCGGGAGCTGGAGAAGGCCGGCAAGACCGTGTCCATCGTGGCGGTTGGCCGCAAGGCCAACATCTATTTCCGCAAGACCGGCCGGGTGCGCAAGGCCTTCACGGACATCATGGGCACCTTCCAGATGTACAACGCCCGGGCCATTGCCCAGGACGTGGCGGCCAACTTCCTGGCCGGGGGAGCGGACGCGGTGGAGCTCATGTACGGCCGCTTTATCAACGTGGCGACCCAGCGGCCCGCCGCCGCCCAGTTCCTGCCCATCCAGCCGCCGGCGGCAGAGGCCGGTGCGACCAGGAAGGCAGCGGACTACATCTTCGAGCCGTCGCCCGAGGAGATCATGGGCATGCTCCTGCCCCTGTATCTGAACGTCATGGTCTACCACGCCATGCTGGAGACCTCGACCAGCGAGCACGCTGCCCGGATGAGCGCCATGGACAATGCCACCCGGGCCTGCAAGGACATGGCGGCCGCCCTGACGCTCTCGTACAACAAGGCCCGGCAGGCAGGGATCACCGCCGAGCTCATGGATATCGTCGGCGGTGCGGAGGCGCTCCGCAAGGCCTAGCTTTGCCAGCTCAACAGGATTCACATCTCGTCCAGGAGGCTTCTACGATATGAGCGCACCATCAGCAGGGAATGTGTTCGGAAAGGTCACCCAGGTCATCGGGCCGGTGGTGGACGTGGAGTTCGAGCCGGGGCAGCTGCCCTCCATCATGGAGGCGCTCTATGTCAGCAACCCGGCTATCAACGACCAGCCGGAGAACCTGGTCATCGAGGTGGCGCAGCACCTGGGCGACAACGTGGTGCGGTGTGTGGCCATGGACCAGACGGACGGTCTGGTGCGGGGCATGAAGGCTCGGGCCTCCGGGACGCCCATCCAGCTGCCCTGCGGCCCGCCGGCCCTGGGCCGGATCATGAACGTGGTGGGCCGGCCGGTGGATGGCCTCGGACCCATCCAGTCGGACAAGATGCGGCCGATCCACAAGCCGGCCCCGGCCTTCACCGAGCAGGACACCAAGGTGAACGTGCTGGAGACCGGGGTCAAGGTCATGGACCTTCTGGTCCCCTTCCCCCGGGGCGGCAAGATGGGCCTGTTCGGCGGCGCCGGCTGCGGCAAGACGGTCATCATGATGGAGATGATCAACAACATCGCCATGCACCACGGCGGCATCTCGGTGTTTTGCGGCGTGGGCGAGCGCACCCGGGAAGGCAACGACCTGTACATGGAGATGAAGCACTCCGGCGTGCTCCCCAAGGCCGCCCTGGTTTATGGCCAGATGACCGAGCCGCCGGGCGCCCGGGCCCGGGTGGCCCTGACTGGCCTGTCGGCGGCCGAGTACTTTCGGGATGAAGAGGGCCAGGACGTGCTCTTCTTCGTGGACAACATCTTCCGGTTCACCCAGGCCGGCTCCGAGGTGTCCGCCCTCCTGGGCCGCATCCCGTCGGCGGTGGGCTACCAGCCTACCCTGGGCACGGACCTGGGCGAGCTCCAGGAGCGGATCACCTCCACCACCAAGGGCTCCATCACCGCGGTGCAGTGCGTGTATGTGCCGGCCGACGACCTCACCGACCCGGCGCCGGCGACCACCTTCGCTCACCTGGACGGCACCGTCGTGCTTTCCCGGCAGATTGCCGAGCTGGGCATCTATCCAGCGGTGGACCCCCTGGACTCCACCTCCCGGATCCTCGACCCCTACGTCGTGGGGGAGGAGCATTACCGGGTGGCCCGGGGCGTGCAGATGACCCTGCAGAAGTACAAGGACCTCCAGGACATCATCGCCATCCTCGGCATGGACGAGCTTTCCGAGGAGGACAAGGTGACGGTGTCCCGGGCCCGCAAGATCCAGCGCTTCCTGTCCCAGCCGTTCACGGTGGCCGCGGCGTTCACCGGCAAGGAGGGCAAGTTCGTGTCCGTGAAGGATACGGTGCGGGGCTTCGGGGAGATCCTGGCGGGCAAGCACGACGATCTGCCCGAGGCGGCCTTCTACATGGTCGGCGGCATCGAAGAGGCGGTGGAGAAGGCGAAGGCTCAGGCCAGCGCCTGATGACGCCAGGGACAAGGAGATCTCGCCATGGCTGAACGGATCAAGATGGAGGTCGTGACCCCGAAGGGCGCGGCAGTGAGCGAGGAGGTGGACATCGTCACCGCCCCCGGCATCGCCGGCGAGTTCGGTGTCCTGGCCAACCACGCGCCCTTCCTGAGCACGATCAAGATCGGCATACTTCGCTACAAGGCCGGGGGCAAGGAGGAGACGCTGATGGTCTCGAGCGGCTTCTGTGAGGTCTCCAACAACAAGATCACCTTCCTGGTGGAGACCGCGGAGCGGGGTAAGGAGATCGACGTCGACCGGGCGATGCGGGCCAGGGAGCGGGCCGAGCAACGGCTGGCCGAGGCGGTCCAGAAGCGGGAGCAGATCGATGTGGCCAGGGCCCAGGCAGCTTTGCAGCGGGCCATGGCACGGCTGAAGGTGGCGCGGGGCAGCTGATCGTCTCCCCCCACCAGCAGGAGCTACAAGCACAAAAGGGCCGTCGCCTCAGGCGATGGCCCTTTTGTGCTTGTAGCGAGCCTGTTCAACCCCTGTTGGCACGGGTGCCCAGGTTGGCCTCGATGACGAACTCCCCCCCCGGGGTCTCAAAGGGGATGACGATGGTCGGAGCTTCCGAGTAGTAGGAGATCTCAAGACCCTTGCCGACCACCATGGTGGGGGTGGCCAGATTGAACTTCATGCCCTTCTTGGCCAGCTCCGCCTTGGCGCCGCCGCAAATCATGTTGGTGAGCTCGCCCACGGCGTCGATGATGGAATCATCCACCTGATCCTTCTCCGGCTCCATGAGCATGTTGGCGACGATCTTCAGGATGCAGGCCTTGCTGAAGGAGAGGATCATGTTGCCGGCCACCTGATCCGAGATCATGCCGATGATGCCGGTCACCTCGCCGTAGGTGGTCTTGGCCTGCTTGAGCCGCGGCTTCTGGGGCTTGACCGGCGTCTGCGCCATGGTCTCGATGACGTTTTTGGCCGCGATCAGAAAGGGATTGATCAGATTGGCATCCATGCAGATCTTACCCGCTAGCTGGTTGACGGACGAAGGCCCAACATCCTTTTCAGCTTCCGATAATACTCAGTTCCTTGTCAAGCAACAAGGCCAAAGGATTTGTGAAAACGGCAGGAAGCGGCGCGGGTTGCCCACCGGAGGCTGGCCGGCCGGCCTGGAAAAACGCGTTGCATTCCTGGCTCAGGCTGCTAACCTTCGCCGTGCATCAACGAGCCGCCCCGGCCACGGGTCCGTGGCCTGGAGAAACTGCCTGAGGAGGAACGAGCAGTCATGGATGTCAAAGAACGGATGAAGATCTCCCGCCAGCAGCCGCGGGAGCTCCCGGTCGCCGAGCGAGTGCAGGGCTTTGCCGAGGTGAGCTGCGGTATCGACGAGGCTGGGGCCCGCCTGGAGGCGGAGAGGTGCCTCTCCTGCAAGAAGCCGGGCTGCCGCAAGGGCTGCCCACTGGGCAACGACATTCCGGGCTTTATTGCCTGCCTGCGGGAGGGGCGGGTGGAGGACGCCTACTGGACCATCCGGCGGACAAGCTGTCTGCCGGCGGTTTGCGCCCGGGTCTGTCCCCAGGAGCTCCAATGCGAGGGCGCGTGCCTGCGGGGCAAGAAGGGCGAGCCGGTGGCCATCGGGCTGCTGGAGCGGTATGTCGTGGACTGGATGGTGAGCCATGACAAGGACCTCACGACCCCGTGCGCGCTGCCCAAGGGGAAAAAGGTTGCGGTGGTGGGGTCGGGGCCGGCGGGCATGGCGGCGGCCTTCTATCTGGCGCATGCCGGCTACAGCTGCACAATCTTCGAGTCTCTGCCCATCCTGGGGGGGATGCTGACAGTGGGCATCCCCGCCTACCGCCTGCCCCGGGACATCGTCGCGGCCGAGTTTGCGGCCTTGAAGAGCTGTGGCGTCGAGGTGGTTACCGGGGTGCGGATCGGCCAGGACAGGGACCTGGCCAGCTTGCGGGCCGAGGGCTTCGACGCCGTGTTCGTGGCGGTGGGCGCCCACGTCAGCCGCAAGCTGGGCATTCCCGGTGAGGAGCTGGCCGGCGTCGTACACGGGGTCGATTATCTGCGCCGGGTCAACCTGGGTGAGCGCTTCAACCTGGGCAAACGGGTGGTGGTGGTGGGGGGCGGCAACGTGGCCATCGATGTGGCCCGTACGGCCCTTCGTACCGGCTCCGACCAGGCCTTCATCCTCTACCGGCGGGGCCGGGAGGAGATGCCGGCCTCCAGGGCGGAGATCCACCACCTGGAGGAGGAAGGGGTGAAGATCGAATTCCTGGCGGCGCCGGTGCGGATCATCGGTGAGAACGGCCGCATGACCGGGGTGGAGTGTATCCGCATGCAGCTTGGCGAATGCGATTCCTCGGGCCGGTGCCGTCCGGTGCCGGTGCCCGATTCCCATTTCATCATCGAGGCCGAGGCGATCATCCCGGCGATCAGCCAGGACGTTGACCGCACGGTCACCGGCGACGCGTCGCTGGACCTGACCCGCTGGGGCACCGTTGTGGTGGATCCGGTGACCCTGCAGACCAGCATCCCCTGGATCTTTGCCGGCGGCGATTCGGTGCTGGGCCCCCAGACCGTGGCCAAAGCGGTGCTGCAGGGCAAGGAGGCGGCTGAGTCCGTCCGGCGCTTCCTGGAGGGCGAGGATCTGCGGGCCGGTCGCCTGCCGGAGGCGGCCTAGCCAGGATGCCGCGCCGGTCGCCGGACGGTGGCGGCAGGAGCGGCTCGTCAAGAAATGCGGAGGAGAGCTGTGTCCGACTACTACCAGTGCCAAGATCTGGCCTGCTTCGCCGAGATCGGCAATGAGGCGCCAGAGCTGGCCGAAAAGTTTTTCGCGTACTACCAGTCGGTATTCGCCGAGGGGGCGCTGAGCGAGCGGGAGAAGGCACTCATCGCCCTGGCCGTGGCCCACGCCCTGCAATGCCCGTACTGCATCGATGCCTACACGACTGGCTGCCTGGAGAAGGGGGGCACCCTGGCCGAAATGACCGAGGCGGTGCATGTGGCAGCTGCCATCCGGGGCGGCGCCTCCCTGGTGCACGGCGTGCAGATGCGCCGCCGGGCCCGGGACATCTCCTTGTGATCAGCCGCTGCCCGTGAGCCTCCAGTCCGCCGCCCAGGAGGAGGGCGCCCCGGAGCGGGCCAGCTGGCTGCCTTTTGCCCGGCGCCTGGAGGGCCAGGGCCTGGAGCTGCGGCGCACGGGGATCACCACCCTGCAGATCAACGTCGGCCGGCTGTGCAACCAGACCTGCCGCCACTGCCATCTGGAGGCCGGCCCGGATCGCCCGGAGATCATGGACGGCGAGACCATGGCTGCGGTCATGGCCTATGCCGCCACCGCCCGGGTAGACGTCTGCGACATCACCGGCGGCGCCCCGGAGCTGGTGCCCGGGATCGAGGAACTGGTGGCCGGCCTGGTGCAACCCGGCCGGCAGTTGCTCTTCCGCACCAACCTTACCCTCATCACCGAGCCCGGCGGCCGGCCGCTGCTGGATCTCCTGCGGCGCCTGCAGGTGGCGCTGGTGGCCTCCTTCCCCTCCACCGATCCCGGCCAGACCGCGAGCCTGCGCGGCCGCGGGGTCTGGGAGCGCAGTCTGGCGGCGCTGGCGGCCCTTAACCGGCTGGGCTACGGCCAGGAGGACACCGGCCTGACCCTTAACCTGGTGGTCAATCCCGCCGGTGCCTTCCTGCCGCCCGGCCAGGAGCAGGCCCAACGCCAGTTCCGGCGGGTCCTGGCCAGCCGCTGGGGGATCCGCTTCAACCGGCTCTTCACCTTCGCCAACGCGCCCCTGGGCCGCTTCCGCTCCTGGCTCAAGTCCTCAGGCAACCTGGAGCGCTACCAGGGCCGGTTGGCGGCGTGCTTCAATCCCTGCACCCTGGACGGCCTCATGTGCCGGACGCTCGTTTCCGTGGGCTGGCATGGCCAACTGGCGGACTGCGATTTCAACCTGGCGGCAGGGCTTACCTGGGAGGCCGGTCGCCTCCGGGTCCAGGACTTGGCGACCCTGCCATTGGCAGGACGGCCCATCGCGGTGGGTGACCACTGCTACGCCTGCACCGCGGGTGCCGGCTTCACCTGAGGCGGCTCCATCGCGGCCTAGGTTGGCCAAAGCCATGTTTTCTTGGTCACCATCGGCCCGGATCGGCCCGGAAGACCATGTCCTGCCCTGGCACCTGTTGCGCCCGGCCAGCGAGATCGTCCCGGTGCAGCATGAGGAAGCCCGCCCGGGCCGCCCGCACCCTGGCGAAGGACCGCAGCTGCTGTGCGCGGCCTGCGGCCAGCCAGTCACCACGCCCGAGGCTGCGATCGCTGTTGCCGGTGGTCATGTCCACACCTTCTTCAACCCGGCGGGCTTTGCCTTCACCATCGGCTGTTTTGACGCGGCGCCTGGGGCCAGCGCGGCCGGCCTGCCCACCCTGGAGCATACCTGGTTCCCCGGCTGCGCCTGGAGCTACGTCCTGTGCTGCCGCTGCCACGCCCATCTGGGCTGGCTGTTCCAGGGCCGCGGCCTTCGCTTTTTTGGTCTGGTCCTGGACCGGCTTCGCGCCCGCCCTTGACGTCTCGTCCCTTGGTAGCGGATTTTTCCCGGCCTGCCCTTGATTTTCGAAAGGCCCGTGACTACCATTTGCGCCATTCGCGAGCCCGGCAAGGGGATTCTCGCCGATCTTGTTGTTTTTCTTGTGTTTTTCCCTGGGGCGCCCTGCGCCCCGCCGGTCATCACCCAACAACTCGACAGCGTAGGAGGAGGTTTGCACAATGAAGATTCGGCCGTTGAATGACCGCATCCTGGTCAAGCGTGTGGAGGAGGAGCAGAAGACGAAGGGTGGCATCATCATCCCGGACACCGCCAAAGAGAAGCCGGTGGAGGGCAAGGTGGTGGCGGTTGGCAAGGGCAAGCTGAACGACAAGGGTGAGCGGATGACCCTGGACGTCAAGGAAGGGGATATCATCCTGTTCGGCAAGTACGGCGGCACCGAGGTCAAGCTGGAGGGCGAGGAGTACCTCATCCTCCGGGAGGACGACGTGCTGGCCATCGTGGAGAAGTAACGACCCGGCAGGGTCGTGCAGACGCTGACATCGACGGACGCAACCAAGAACCGATAAGGAGACAGACGAGACATGGCTGCCAAGGATCTCAAGTACGGAGCAAAGGCGCGGGAATCCATCCTGCGCGGCGTCAACACCCTGGCCGACGCGGTCAAGGTCACCCTGGGCCCCAAGGGCCGCAACGTCCTTCTGGAGAAGTCCTTCGGCTCTCCCACCATCACCAAGGACGGGGTGACCGTGGCCAAGGAGATTGAGATCAAGGACAAGTTCGAGAACATGGGCGCCCAGATGGTCCGGGAGGTTGCCTCCAAAACCAGCGATGTGGCCGGTGACGGCACCACCACCGCCACGGTGCTGGCCCAGGCCATCTATGCCGAGGGCGCCAAGCTGGTGGCCGCCGGTCACAACCCCATGGACATCAAGCGGGGCATCGACAAGGCGGTGGACTGCGTGGTGGCCGAGCTCAAGAAGGTCTCCAAGCCCACCAAGGAGCAGAAGGAGATCGCCCAGGTCGGCACCATCTCGGCCAACAACGACGCCACCATCGGCAACATCATCGCTCAGGCCATGGACAAGGTGGGCAAGGAAGGGGTGATCACCGTCGAAGAAGCGAAGGGCATGGAGACCTCCCTGGAGGTGGTGGAGGGCATGCAGTTCGACCGCGGCTACATCTCCCCGTACTTCGTCACCGATCCGGAGAAGATGGAGGCCGCCCTGGAGGACCCCTACCTCCTCATCCACGAGAAGAAGATCTCCAACATGAAGGACCTCTTGCCGGTCCTCGAGCAGACCGCCAAGATGGGCAAGCCCCTGGTGATCATCGCCGAGGACGTGGACGGCGAGGCCCTGGCCACCCTGGTGGTGAACAAGCTGCGGGGCACCCTCAACTGCGCGGCCGTGAAGGCGCCGGGCTTCGGTGACCGCCGCAAGGCCATGCTGGAGGACATCGCCATCCTGACCGGCGGTCAGGTCATCACGGAAGACCTGGGCATCAAGCTGGAGAACGTCACGGTCAACGATCTCGGCACCGCCAAGAAGGTGGTGATCGACAAGGACAACACCACCATCGTGGACGGCGGCGGCCAGAAGGCCAAGCTGGAGGGCCGCGTCAAGCAGATCCGTGCCCAGATCGACGAGACCACCTCCGATTACGATCGGGAGAAGCTCCAGGAGCGGCTGGCCAAGCTCATCGGTGGCGTGGCGGTGATCAACGTCGGCGCGGCCACTGAGACCGAGATGAAGGAGAAGAAGGCCCGGGTGGAGGACGCCCTGAACGCTACCCGGGCAGCGGTGGAGGAGGGGATCGTGCCCGGCGGCGGGGTGGCCTATCTGCGCAGCCTCAAGGCTCTGGAGGCTCTGGCTCTGCCGGGCGAGCAGGCCCTGGGCCGCAAGATCGTCATGCGCGCCCTCGAGGAGCCGATCCGCCAGATCGCCGGCAATGCTGGCCACGAGGGCTCGGTGGTGGTGGAGCACGTCAAGGCCATGGAAGGGGCCAAGGGCTTCAACGCCGGCACCGAGCAGTACGAGGACCTCATGGAGGCCGGGGTCATCGATCCCACCAAGGTGACCCGCTTCGCCCTCCAGAACGCCGCCTCGGTGGCCGGCCTGCTCTTGACCACCGAGTGCATGGTGGCAGAGCATCCGGAGGAGGAGAAGCCGGCGCCGCCGATGCCCGGCGGCCCGGGTGGCATGGGCGGCATGTACTAGGCCGCTGGCCGCCTCCGCAGAAGACCAACAAGGGGCTGCCCTCCCCACATCGGGGGGCGGCCCCTTGTCTTTTGGAAGACCAGGCGCGGCGTCTTGGCAGCGCCAGCCCTAGAACCCGTACGAAACCACCACCTGGCCATGGCCGCCGGCGGTGGGGGCCATGCCTTTGCTGCCGCCGGCACCTGCCGGGCCGGCAGGTGCTCAGGACAGCGGGGCTGCGCCCCCGCGGTGCCGCCAAAAAGGCCCGGGGCCGCTCTCCGGCAGGAGGGCGGCCCCGGGGCAGGGCTGAGGCGATGCGGCGGCTGGTCAGCGGGGGAGGGTCAGGCGACCGGGGACGGAGCCGGGGGGGGTGTCGGTGGCCGCGGCCTGGCCGGTGGTCAGGAGCATCAGGGTCGCCATTTCGCCCTGCATGCCCTCGGCCAGGCGATGCAGCTCGGAGGCCGCGGCGGCGGACTCTTCGGCATTGGCCGCGGTCTGCTGCACCACCTGATCCATCCGGCTGACCACGGTGCTGATCTCCTCGACCCCCTTGGCCTGGTCCCGGGAGGCGGCGGCGATCTCGGCCAAGAGGGCCTCCACCTTGCCGGCACTGGCCGCCAGGGACGCGAAGGCCTGGTTGGTGCGGTCCGCCAGGGCGGTGCCAGCCCGGACCTTGTCCATGGTGGACTCGATGAGGGTGCCGGTGTGCCGGGCCGCTTCGGCGGCCCGGCCGGCCAGGCCGCGCACCTCGTCGGCGACCACCGCAAAGCCGGCTCCGGATTCGCCGGCTCGGGCCGCTTCCACGGCAGCATTCAGGGCGAGGAGATTGGTCTGGAAGGCGATATCGTCGATGGCGCGGATGATCTTGGCCGTATCGCTGCTGCTGGCTGCAATGGCGGCCATGGCCTGGGTGAGGTCCCGGGTGACGGCGTCCGCCTGCCGGACCACACCGCTCACCTCCTGCATCACCCCGTTGGCCAGGCTGGCGTTGTCCGCATTCTGCTGCGACATGGCGGCCATCTCTTCCACGGCTGCGGAGGTCTCTTCCAGGCTGGCTGCCTGCTCAGCCACCCCTTCTGCCAGGCTCTGACCGGCCCCGGCCTGCTGCTGGGCCTGCTGCCGGACCTGGGTGGCGCCCTGGTGCATCCCGGCCGAGACCCGGGAAAGCAGGCGGGTCAGGCCTTGGGTGATGAGCCAGGCCGCCACGAGGCCGGCGGTCAGGGCCAGGCCGCCGGCGGCCAGCACTCGGGCTTGCGCCCTCTCGGCAGCAGCCAGAATGGCGGTGTCGGTGCCGATGCTCTCCCTGACGGTGGCTCGCAGCCGAGTGAACAGCTCGCTCACCGCGGCCAGGGCCGGAGCGGTCTCGGTCTTGAAGATGTCCCGTGCCCGCTCGTACCCTTCCAGGGCCGACACGGCCTCGCTCTTCATGGCGTCCAGCTGCCCCAGAACCTCCCGGAGCAGCGGCCGGGTCTCCTCATCATGGATGCGGACGGCCTCGGCGATGGTGGCCGCCGCCTGGCGCTCCTCCTGGAGGGCGCGCCAGAAGGCGTCCGCCGCCGCCTGCCAGCCGTCGATCGTCGTGGTGACGCGGCCGGCCAGGGCCTCCAGGGTGGGATCGCCCTGAACCAGCTGCTGCCAGTGGGCCAGCCCGGCGGCCAGCTGCCGGCACTGCTCCTGGAATCCGTCCCAGACCGCGCTGCTGTCGCCGGCGGTCTGGAGGCGGCCCAGGAGCAGGCTCGCCATGAGGAAGCCCTGCAGGACCTCCTCGTTGGTGAACATGTCGAGATCGTTCCAGTGGCGGATGCGGGCCAAGTCGCCAGAGCTTTGGGCCGCGTCCCGCCTGGGGTTGATGTACTCCTCCATCACAGAGGTGATGCTGGAGAAGACCTCACTGTCTGCCAGGTGGAGCTGCGCCTGGGCCGCCTGCAGGTCCTTCTCGGCGGCGGTCGCAGCCTCGAAGGCCATCTTGCCCTCGATGGCCCGGCCGGAGGCATGGAGCCGTTCGTGGGCGGCCACCAGGGCGTCGAAGGCCTGGCGGAAGGCCGGGCTGGCGGCTGCATAGGCCTGCCGGGAGCCGCTGGCGGCCAGCCATTGACCCAGGCCGCAGCGGGTGGGGTCAAGCTCGACCCCCAGGCTGGACCGTTTCTCCACCAGGGCATCCCGCACCGCCGCTGCCCAGCGCAGGTGGGCGTTCTGGATCGTGGCCAGGGTGGTGGGCAAAAGCCGGTCGGCCGGGCGGTAGAGGGCCTCCATGTCGACCACCGACTGATGCAGGGCCGAATGGGACGCCTCCATCTCCGCCAGGAGGGGCGCCAGGGCAGGCACCAGGGCCTGGGCCTCCTGCCGGCCCGCACCGTAATACCACTGGCCGAAGGCACAGTGCCGGGGGTCCTTCTCCACCTCGAAGGAGGCGGCGGTGCCCTCGCTCAGCACCGCCAGCACCTTGTCCCGCCAGCGCAGATGGTCCAGGAACCGGTTGCCCAGCTCGGTGTCCAGCTGGCTGCCCGCCACCACCCCGCCGGCGGTGCCGACAATGGAGCTGATGCCCGCGACGCTCAAGGCCAGAACCAGCCCCAGGAGCACCAGCACCGTGCCGAAACCGATCCCCATCCGCCCTCCAACCGTCATCCTGCTCATCCTGCGTCCCTCCCTCCCAGCCCGGGAACCGGCCACAGCCGGTGGCCGACACGAACGGCTCTTCCGGGGACAGGCCGTTGGCTCCAGGCAGCGTGCCCGTTGTCGGCTCCGTGCAGCAGGTGTCATCCGTGTGAAGCAGGCTCACGCCGCAAGCGGTCTGCGGTCAAGGCCCTTCTCAGGATAGCAGAGGCGTCTCCGGGTGGGAACAGCAAATCGTAGCGGAAACAGGCCAGGATAGGCCCCGCGCCGCGGCCAGGCGGCAGCGGCCACCGCCATCCGGCCGGGACAGTTCCCCTTGACAGCCGGCGGTGGATTCAGGTATCCGACCAGGAGGATTGGCGCCTGGCGGCCAGCTGTTGCCTCCGGTCCTGGGTGACCCGGGGCGGCAACCGCCGACCGGCAGCCGCCTTTCACGCTTCGGGGGCCAAGGCATGGGAGAATTCGTCATCCGCGACTGCGCCCTTCTGATCCGCATGAGTGGCCTGCCGGCGGCCGTCAACCTGCGGGAGCTCCGGGAGCGGCTGGCGGTCGCAAGCCCTGCGGTTTTGTACCACCACTTCTGTGAAACGCCCCTGGTGCCCTCCTTCGACAACCCGGACTACCGGAACGATTTCGCGGTCTGGGCCAAGTTTCACCTCGGGGATCGGGTTCTCGCCGAGCGGCTGGGCACCATCGATCCCTATGCCTATCCTGATCTGGAGGCCTTGCGGGAGCAGGTCGTGGAGCTCCTCGACCAGCGCCTGAGCGAGGTTTTTGTGGTGCCGCAGGCGCCTGTCGGCTCGGAGCTCTTCTTCATGGAGGCCACCACGGTGGTGTTCGATACCGGCCGCCGGGTGGCCCGGCCCGAGGAGCTGTGCCGGGCGGTGGAGCGGATGACCACCAGCTCCGTCTACTACCACTTTCTGGAGGCCCGGCGCCGGACCCGCGCGGGGAGCGACGATTTTTCGGCCTGGCTCACGGATGCCGGTCCGGCATACCAGCCTGCCGTCGAGGCGCTGCATGGCATCGATATCACCTTCTTCACCCTGGCGGAGCTGCGGGCCGAGGTGGTGCGGCGCCTCCGGGAGCACGGAGGGCAGCCGTGCTAGATGCCTACGAGGCGGTGGTGGGGGCGGCGGTGATCGACCAGCTGCGCATGCTGGGTCGGAAGCTGGCCGGCCGGCGGGTGATCCACGTGAATTCCACCCGGGAAGGGGGTGGGGTGGCCGAGATCCTGGGCTGGATGCTGCCGCTCATGCGGGACCTGGGCCTTGATGCCCACTGGGAGGTGCTCCAGGGTAGCGGCGAGTTCTTTGCCGTCACCAAGTCCATCCATAACGGGCTCCAGGGTCACCCGGTGCTTCTGGACCGGAAGGCCTGGCGGGTCTACGAAGAGGTCAACGCGGACAACGCCGAGAGGCTCAGGCCGCTGCTGGAGGAGGCGGAGGTGGTGGTCATCCACGATCCGCAGCCGGCGGCCCTCCTGGCGCTTTGTCCCAACCGCAAGGGCAAGTGGATCTGGCGGGGGCATATCGATATCAGCCAGCCGGTGCGCGCGGTCTGGAAGGCGTTGCAGCCCTATGTCGCCCAGTACGACGCCAGCATCTTTTCCATGGCCGAGTTCGCCCAGATCCTGCCCCACCCCCAGTTTCTGGTGGCTCCCAGCATCGACCCCCTGAGCGCCAAGAACCGGGATCTGGAGGCCGAGGAGTTGGAGGCGGTGCGCAACCGCTTCAACCTGGACCCGGCCCGGCCCCTCCTGGTCCAGATCTCCCGCTTCGATCGCTTCAAAGACCCCCTGGGCGTGATCAAGGCCTACCGCCTGGTCCGGCAGATCCTGCCCGTGCAGCTGGTCCTGGCCGGCGGGGGGGCGCCACCGACGACCCGGAGGGCAGGGAGGTCTTGGACGAGGTGCTGGCGGCCGCCGAGGGGGATCGGGACATCCATGTCCTGCTCCTGCCGCCGGACGCCCACCGTACGATCAACGCCCTGCAGCGCCTGGCCACCATCGTCATCCAGAAATCCACCCGCGAGGGCTTCGGGCTGACCGTCACCGAGGGGCTGTGGAAGGGCAAGCCGGTTCTGGGCGGGGATGTGGGGGGCATCCGGCGGCAGGTGGTGAACTATCACACCGGCTTTCTGGTCAGCACCCCGGAAGGGACCGCCCACCGGACCCGCTTCCTCCTCCATCACCGGGAGCTGATCGCCGAGATGGGAAACAAGGCCCGGGAATTCGTGCGAGAGAATTTTCTTCTCACCCGCCATCTCCGGGAATACCTGACCTTGATCCATGCCCTTTTGACTGGCGGCAGCGAGGCCCGTATCGAGGTATAGTGTCGCTGCCATAGGGAATGCCAGCCAGCCGGGCATGGAGCCGGGGGTTTCCGGCTGGCCGTGGCCGGCGTCAGGGAGCCATCATCGGGAAAAGAGCATGCGAAAACTTTTGCAGACTGTCCGCAACCGCCTGCGCCGCCTGGTGGGAATCGACCGGCGGACGACGGCCCTGTCCACAGAGGAGGTCCGGCCGGCCGAGGGGGAGCCGGATTCCTCACCCCTTGCCGCCGATGCCAGCGAGGCGCTGGCCGAGGCGGCGGTACGCCGGCGCCGCCGGCGCCGCAAGAAGGGTGCCGGCAGCCCAGACCAGCCGGCGGCCGAAGCCGTCCCTGCCCCGGCGGCGGCCGGGGTCCAAGAGGCGTGGGAGCTCGACGCCTTCCCGGTGACGCCCCAGGAAGGCCTGGCCCGTTTCCACGACTTTGCGCTGGATCTCCGGATCATGCACGCCATCGCGGATCTGGATTTCCGCTACTGCACGCCGATCCAGGCCGAGACCCTCCGGGAGACCCTGGCCGGCCGGGATCTGGTGGGCCGGGCCCAGACCGGCACCGGCAAAACCGCGGCCTTTCTCGTCACCATCTTCCAGCGCCTGCTGGCCCAGCCCCCGGCCGCCGATCGTCCTGTTGCCTCGCCCCGGGCCCTGATCCTGGCCCCCACCCGGGAGCTGGCCATCCAGATCGCCGCCGATGGCGAGACCCTGAGCCGCCATTGCCCCCTGGCCGTGGTGGCCCTTTTCGGCGGCGCCGACTACGACAAGCAGCAGCGGGCGGTGGAGAGTGTCCCCGTGGACGTGGTGGCCGCCACGCCGGGCCGGCTTCTCGATTTCATCCGCAACCGCATCGTGCGCCTGGATTCTGTGGAGATCCTGGTCATCGACGAGGCAGACCGCATGCTGGACATGGGCTTCATCCCGGATGTGCGGCGGGTGGTGGATCGGCTGCCGGCCCGGGAGAAGCGGCAGACCATGCTGTACTCCGCTACCATCAACGAGGATGTCAAGCGGCTGGCCTACCAGTGGGCCCGGAATCCGGTCCATGTCGAGATCGAGCCGGAGCAGGTGGCGGTGGAGACCGTGCGGCAGGTGGTCTATCTTGTGACCAGCGACGAGAAGTTCGCGGTGCTCTACAACCTGATCACCACCCAGAGCCTGGAGCGGGTGATGGTCTTCACCAACCGCCGGGACGAGACCCGGCGGCTGGGCGAGCGACTGGGCCGCGCCGGCATCAGCTGCGCCGAGATCTCCGGTGATGTGGCCCAGGGCAAGCGGCTCTCCACCCTGGAGCGGTTCCGCAGCGGCGGCATCCGGGTGCTGGTGGCAACCGACGTCGCCGGCCGCGGCGTGCACATCGAAGGCGTGAGCCACGTGGTCAACTACAACCTGCCCCATGATCCCGAGGACTACGTGCACCGCATCGGCCGCACCGGCCGGGCCGGGGCCTCCGGGATCGCCGTCTCCTTCGCCACCGAGGACGAGGCCTTCTACCTGCCGCCCATCGAGCAGTTGCTGGGCAAGCCCCTGTCGTGCACCTT